>CAKZIN010000064.1 GCA_936933955.1 uncultured Sphingopyxis sp.
GCGCTCGCGACCGGGCCAAGCACCGGCTGCACGCGCGTCGGTCGCAGCGACGTGCCGGCGCGGTCCGGCCGCGCCGCGCCGAACCAGCTCAGCGGGTTCCACCATTGGTGCGACCCGTCGAGGCTAAAGGTGATGAACTCCGCGCGGCCCGGCACCTTTTCGAGCGGCACCGGCCCGCCGAGCCCGCCCTCCGCCGAGGTGAAGCGGCTGTCGAGGCTGTTGTCGCGGTTGTCGCCCATCAGGAACACATGCCCAGCGGGGACGGTGACCGGGCCGAAATCATCGCCCATCCCGCCTTCGACCGTATCCATCGTGTCGTAGGTCGCGCCGTTGGGGAGCGTTTCGCGCACCACCGGCACCTCGCACGCCTGACGCCCGTCGGGGAGCGTGCGCACGCCATCGGGCACGCCCTCGCAGCGCTGGGCCTGGTCGTAGGGGAGCAGCCGAGCGGGCATCACCTGGCTCGGCACCGCGCGTCCGTTGAGGATCAGCCGCCCGCCGCGCATCGCCACCGTATCGCCGGGAAGCCCGATGACGCGCTTGATCCAGTCCTCGCGGCGACCGTTGGGCTCGACGATGACGATGTCCCCGCGCTCCGGGGTGCGACCGAACAGCCGCCCCGGCATGACCGGCAGCAGATGGAAGCTCACCGACGCAGTCGACCAGCCATAGGGATATTTGGACACGACCAGATGATCGCCCTCCAGCAGCCCCGGCATCATCGACGCGGAGGGGATGTAGAAGGGCTTGGCGACGAAGCTGTGGATGGCGAGCACGCCCAGCAGCAGCAGCGCGAAGCTCTTGATCTCCTGCCACAGCGTCGTTTTCTTTTCGGCCCGCTCCGCCTTGGCGTCGCCGGATTGCTTGTCGGTGAGGGACACGGAAATCGCCCGGGGCTCCGCTGCAATGGCGTGGTGGGTTCGCCCCGTCCGCCAGATCACGCGCCGATGGGGCGCGCCTCCAATATGACGAAGGCTTGTGCCCAAGGATGATCGTCGGTCAAGGTCAAATGGATATGGAGCGTGTGACCCGCCGGGGTCAGCGCCGCCGCCCGATCGGCCGCGCCGCCGGTCAATTCCAGCGTCGGCGCGCCGGCGGGAGCGTTGACGACGCCGATGTCCCGCATGAACACGCCGCGCTTGAAGCCGGTGCCGACGGCTTTCGAAAACGCCTCCTTGGCGGCGAAGCGCTTGGCGAGCGTGCCCGCCTTCGTAAACGGGCGACGGTCGGCCTTGGCGCGCTCCGCATCGGTGAAGACCCGCTGCTCGAACCGTGCGCCGAAGCGCTCGAGCGAGGCCGCGATGCGCTCGATGTTGCAGAGATCGGAGCCGACGCCGACGATCATGTGGCGGCGCTCCCTCCCCACGAGGGGTGGGAGCGGAACCGGCGCGCGCTCACCGCGCCTCGTCCATCAGCATGCGCATCCGCCGCACCGCCGTCTCGAGCCCGACGAACACCGCTTCGCCGACCAGATAATGCCCGATGTTGAGCTCGGCGAGCTGCGGAATCGCGGCGATCGGCTGCACATTGTCGTAGGTGAGGCCGTGGCCGGCGTGGGGTTCGATGCCGTTCTTGACCGCCAACGCCGCCATGTCCGCAATACGCGAAAGTTCGCGGGCGCGCGCTTCGCCGGTCGCGTGCGAATATTCGCCGGTGTGGAACTCCACCACCGGCGCCTTGAGCCGCATCGCCGCTTCGAGCTGGCGCGCTTCGGGGGCGATGAACAGGCTGACGCGAATGCCCGCGTCGCTCAGTGCGGCGACGATCGGTGCGAGGCGGTTGTGCTGTCCCGCAGCGTCGAGCCCGCCCTCCGTCGTCCGCTCCTCGCGGCGTTCGGGAACGATGCACGCTGCGTGCGGCTGATGGCGAAGCGCGATCGCCAGCATTTCGTCGGTTGCCGCCATCTCGAGGTTGAGCGGCAGGTCGGTCGCCGCCTGAATCCGCGCGAGGTCGTCGTCGCGAATGTGGCGGCGATCCTCCCGCAGATGCGCCGTGATGCCATCGCCGCCGACCGCTGCGACGATCTCCGCCGCGCGCACCGGATCGGGATGGTCGCCACCGCGCGCATTCCGAATGGTCGCGACATGGTCGATGTTGACCCCGAGCCGCAACCGCTGGGGGGTCATGGGGTTCAAGCCGCCGCCTGAAGGCCCGCGCGGCTGCCAGGCTTGACCGCGGGCAGCGCCGCGATGTCGCTCGGCAGTTCGTCTGCGGCAAAGGTGGGGAAGTTGAGGCTGACGAGGCTGTAGTAGGGCACGCCGAGGTCGACCTGCCCGCTCGACCGGTCGACCAGGCTCGCCGCGGCGATCACCTCGCCCCCGGCGGCCGCGATTGCGGCGATCGCCTCACGCGAGGATTTGCCGGTGGTGACGACATCTTCGACCAGCAGCACCTTGGCGCCGGGTGCGATGTCGAACCCGCGGCGCAGTTCGAACGTGCCTTCGGGGCGCTCGACGAACATGGCCGGCTTTTCGAGCGCGCGGCCCATCTCGTGCCCGATGATGACGCCGCCCATCGCGGGGGAGATGACCGCGTCGATCGCAGCGCGGGTCTCACGCGGGAGCTTCTGGGTGAGCGCGACCGCCAGCCGCGACGCGCGCGACGGGTCCATCAGCACGCGCGCGCACTGGAGATAGTGGCCCGAATGGCGCCCCGAACTCAGCAGGAAATGTCCCGACAGCAGCGCATCGGCGGCGCGAAATTCGGAGAGGACTTCATCTTCGGTCATGGCGGGGGGAGGGTGCCTTAGCGTCGTGGTTATCGCCCCGCGACAACTCAGCGGGACAGCTTTGGACGCCGCCTTAGAGGCGCTTGTGAGGCGGAACAAGGGCGACTATAGCGACGCCAACGAGGCGCGGGCGGCGAGGCTGCATCGTGTCCGGATGACGTTGCGGCAACGCAGGTTTTTCGGGTGATCGGGTGGCCAATGCGCCTTCCCGGCTCGACCCACAGGGATTCGAACAGGGGCGGTGGACGACCACGCGATGCAGATGATCAAGCGAATTTCGGTGGGGATCGCGCTGGTGATGGCGCCGCTTGCGGTCGCGAATGCGCAGCCGGCGGCGGCGCCCGCGGTTGCAGCGACCACCTCTCCGGCAGTCTCTGCCGCCAGCCCGGCACAGACCCCGGCGCCTGCTGCTACGGCTACCCCGGCTGCTCCGGCTACCGCTGCCACCGCGGCCGCGCCCGCACCAAAGGCGGACCCATTCCCCTACGCCGCGCCGGAGCCAGGGATCGGTCAGCCGGTGCAGGCAGGGATGGACTTTCAGCCGCAGGTGACCAGCAACGGCCAATTTGCGCACTGGATGAACAACGCCATCCTGCTGCCGCTGATGGCGTTTGTCTCGCTCCTCGTGCTTGGGCTGACGCTGTGGATCGTCGCCCGCTACCGCGCTCGGGCAAATCCGACGCCGTCCAAGACGTCGCACAACACGCTGATCGAGGTCATCTGGACGCTGGTCCCGGTGCTCATTCTGGTCGGCATCGCGGTGCCTTCGATCGACCTGCTCGCACGCCAGTATGCGCCGCCGCCGCGTGATGCGCTGACGATCAAGGTTACTGGCTATCAGTGGTATTGGGGCTATGCCTATCCCGACCAGGGCATCGGCGAATATGTCTCGAACCTGCTTCCCGAAGATCAGGCGAAGCAGCGCGGCGAACCCTATCTGCTCGCGGTCGACAATCGCATGGTGGTGCCGGTCGGCCGGACCGTGAAGCTGATCGTCACCGGTTCCGACGTCATCCACAGCTGGGCGGTGCCCTCACTGTGGACCAAGATGGACGCGGTTCCCGGCCGTCTCAACGAAGTCACGTTCCGTGCCGAGCGCACCGGCGTCTACTACGGCCAGTGCTCCGAGCTGTGCGGCATCAACCACGGCTACATGCCGATTGCGGTCGAAGTCGTGACGCCGGAACGCTTCGCGCAGTGGGTCGCTTCCAAGGGCGGGACGATGAACGCCGCTCCGACCGGCGCGACGACCCCCAACGCGCCGCAGGCGGGTGCCAACCCCAACGGCGCGGTCCCCGGTGTCGCGGTCGAGAATCCCGATGGCCAGGCCGCTGCCGGCGCCGGCGCGACCCAGGGCGGTGGTGCCAACGCCACTCGCGCCGGCGCGACCAGCGACACCCCCACCAACCCCGCCTCCGCTCCCGCGACCGCCGCGCCGGCTCCCGCCGCCGCTCCGGCACGCTGACGTTTCCCGCTAAGGACCCTCGCGATGACCGATATCGCCGCTAATCCCGCCGACTTCCGTGGCGAACCTCAGCACGCCGGGCACGACGCGCACGCACATGATCATCACGACGATCATGTGCCGAGCTTCTTCACGCGCTGGTTCCTGTCGACCAACCACAAGGACATCGGCACGCTCTATCTGATTTTCGCGATCGTCGCCGGGATCGTTGGCGGCGCGCTGTCGGGGCTGATGCGCGTCGAGCTCGCGCATCCGGGCATCCAATATCTTCCGCAGTGGGCGGCGATGTTCGGGAATGAGGCGACCGCGGAATCGGGCAAGCATTTCTGGAACGTGATGATCACCGCGCACGGGCTGATCATGGTGTTCTTCATGGTCATGCCGGCGATGATCGGTGGGTTCGGCAACTGGTTCGTGCCGCTGATGATCGGTGCGCCGGACATGGCGTTCCCGCGTATGAACAACGTCAGCTTCTGGCTGACCTTCGTCGCCTTCGTGATGCTGTGCGGCTCGCTGTTCGTGCCGGGCGGTACCGGCGGGCTCGGCGCGGGCACGGGCTGGACCGTCTATGCGCCGCTCTCCACCTCGGGCTCCACCGGACCCGCGGTCGACATGGCGATCTTCTCGCTTCACCTCGCCGGTGCGGCGTCGATCCTTGGCGCGATCAACTTCATCACCACCATCTTCAACATGCGCGCACCGGGCATGACTCTGCACAAAATGCCGCTGTTTGTGTGGTCGGTGCTGGTCACCGCGTTCCTGCTGCTGCTCGCGTTGCCGGTGCTCGCCGCGGCGATCACCATGCTGATCGTCGACCGTAACTTCGGCGGGACCTTCTTCGATCCCAACGGCGGCGGCGATCCGGTGCTCTATCAGCACCTGTTCTGGTTCTTCGGTCACCCCGAAGTGTACATCATGATCCTGCCGGGCTTCGGCATCATCAGCCAGATCGTCGCGACCTTCAGCCGCAAGCCGGTGTTCGGCTACCTCGGCATGGCCTACGCCATGGTCGCGATCGGCGTGGTCGGCTTCGTCGTGTGGGCGCACCACATGTTCACGGTCGGCATGAGCGTGAACCTCAAGATGTATTTCACCGCCGCGACCATGATCATCGCGGTGCCGACGGGCATCAAGATCTTCAGCTGGCTCGCGACGATGTGGGGCGGATCGATCAGCTTCAAGACCCCGATGATGTGGGCCCTGGGCTTCATCTTCATGTTCACCGTGGGCGGCGTCACCGGCGTCGTACTGGCGAACGGGGGTGTCGACCAGAACCTCCATGACACTTACTATGTCGTGGCGCACTTCCACTATGTGCTGTCGCTGGGTGCGGTGTTCGCGCTGTTCGCGGGCTTCTACTACTGGCTGCCCAAGATGTCGGGGCGGATGTATTCGGAGTTCCTCGGCCACCTGCACTTCTGGGTGTTCTTCGTGGGCGTGAACATCCTCTTCTTCCCGATGCACTTCCTGGGCCAGCAGGGCATGCCGCGCCGCTATCCCGACTATGCCGAGGCTTACAGCTATTGGCACTATGTCGCGTCGGCGTGGGGCTATTCGATCATGGCCGCGGGCGTGCTGATCTTCTTCGTCAACATCGCCTGGACCTTCATGGCCGGACGCAAGGCAGCGGATAACCCGTGGGGTGAGGGCGCGACGACGCTTGAGTGGACGCTGTCGAGCCCGCCGCCGTTCCACCAGTTCAACGAACTGCCCAAGATCGCCTGATCAGGCATGCCCGGTGCCCTGGGGGGAGGGTGCCGGGCTCGCCGATACAGGCCACACGATTGCCATGAGCCGATCTGCCCCCGCCCCCCTCGCGCCGCCTGCAGCGGTGGCGGCCTTTGCACCTGGGCAGGCGGGTGTCCCTGCCGAATGGCGCGACTTCCTCGCGCTGACCAAGCCGCGGGTGATGAGCCTCGCGATCTTCACCGCGCTTTGCGGGATGCTCGTCGCACCGGTGTCGATGCACCCGGTTCTGGGGTTCGCCGCCATCCTCGCTATTGCACTGGGCGCGGGCGCGAGCGGCGCTCTCAACCAATGGTACGAACATGACGTGGACGCCGCGATGCGCCGGACGGCTGCACGTCCGCTCCCGGCGGGGCGGATGGAGCGACCGGCGGCGCTGCACTTCGGTGTCGGGCTTGGCGTGTTCTCCGTTGTGCTGCTCGGCATGGCGACCAACTGGTTCGCGGCGGCGCTGCTGGCGCTGTCGATACTCTATTATGTGTTCGTCTACACCGTCTGGCTGAAGCCCCGCACGCCGCAGAATATTGTGATTGGTGGCGCCGCCGGGGCATTCCCGCCGATGATCGGCTGGGCCGCGGCGACCGGCTCGATGAGCCTGCTGCCGCTGCTGCTGTTCGCGATCATCTTCCTGTGGACGCCGCCGCATTTCTGGGCGTTGTCGCTGTTCGTGAAGACCGACTACGCCAACGCCGGCATCCCGATGCTGCCGGTGGTCGCGGGTGAGCGGACCACGCGCCGGCAGATTTTCTGGTACACGTTGCCGATGGTCGCCGCGGCGGTGGCGCCGTGGGCACTGGGTCTCACCGGGCCGCTCTATGGCATCGTCGCGGCGGTGCTGAGTGCGGTGTTCCTGCTGCTCGCCGCAAAGGTAGGCTTTCGCACCAGCGTCGAGGGCGACCGGATGAAGCCCGAAAAACAGCTGTTTGGCTTTTCCGTGCTCTATCTCTTCGCTCTGTTCGGGGTGCTCGTCCTCGACTATTATCTGGCATTCCTGCCGAGGACCCTATGACCAATCCCCACCATTTCACCGTCGCGCAGACCGAGGAGATCCGTCGCCGCCAGCGCGGGCGTGCGCGGGTGATGGCGCTTGGGCTGCTTGCGCTGGTGGTGCTGTTCTACCTCATCACCATCGCCAAGGTGGGTCTGGTCGGGTGAGCGTCGCGATCGCCCGTCGGCGTGATCCGCGCCGCCGCACCGCGCTGATCGCGGCCGGGGTCGCGGCGGGAATGCTCGGCCTGGGCTTTGCATCGGTGCCGCTCTACCGCCTGTTCTGCCAGGTCACCGGCTTCGGCGGAACCACGATGCGCATAACAGAGGGCGAGGCGGCAGGCATCGTCGCGAGCGACACGCGCACCGTCTCGATCCGGTTCGACAGCAATGTCGCGGGGGTCCCGTGGAACTTCCGCCCGGAGCGGAACCGCAACACCGTCGCGGTGGGGGCGCGCTCCATGGCGATCTACCTCGCCAAGAACGAATCGTCCGAGCCGCTGACTGGTACGGCTACGTTCAACGTCTCCCCCGCGCAGGCGGGCAAATATTTCAAGAAGGTGCAGTGCTTCTGCTTCACCGAACAGACGCTCGCGCCGGGTGACGAGGTGCGGATGCCGGTCGTCTATTACGTCGACCCCGCGATCCTCGACGATCCCGACGCGCGCGACGTCGACGAGATCACGCTCTCCTACACCTTCTACCCCGTAGACGCCTCCCGCCGCGGGAGCTAAGGCGGGCGCAACCTAGCGAGGGGAGGCGGGTCCGCCCTCTCTCGTGCCTGACAGACGAGCCGACAGCCGGGGAAGCCAATGGCCGCGACCAAGAACCACGACTACCACCTGGTAAATCCGAGCCTGTGGCCGCTGATGGGCAGCTTTGCTGCGCTCGTCATGTTCTTTGGGCTCGTCGCCTGGTGGCATCCCGAAACCTTTGGTCCGATCGGCAAGATCGTGTTCGGGCTAGGCGTCGCCGGGGTGATCGCGACCTTCTACTTCTGGTGGGCCGACGTCATCCGCGAAGCGCACGCGGGCGATCATACGCCCGTGGTGCAGCTGCATATGCGTTACGGCATGCTGCTGTTCATCGCGTCCGAAGTGATGTTCTTCGTCGGCTGGTTCTGGGCGTGGTTCGATTTCTCGCTCTTCCCGGTGCCGCTGGAGGTGGCAGAGGGCGCGGTCCAGAACATGATCGGGCAGGATGGCGCGGCGGCGCTGCTGCAATGGCCGCCCAAGGGGCTGGAGGTCATCAACGCCTTTGACCTGCCGCTGCTTAACACGCTGATCCTGCTGTGTTCGGGGACGACCATCACCTGGGCGCACCACGCGCTGATCAAGGGCGATCGGCAGAATCTGATCCGCGGGCTGTGGGTGACGATCCTGCTCGGGCTGCTGTTTTCGGCGATCCAGGCCTATGAATATTCGGTCGCGCCGATCCCCTTCAAGGGGCTGAACTACGGCGCCGCCTTCTACATGGCGACGGGGTTCCACGGCTTCCACGTGATCGTCGGCACGATCTTTCTGATCGTCTGTCTGGTGCGCGCCTACAAGGGGCACTTCACGCCGAAACAGCATTTCGGGTTCGAAGCGGCCGCCTGGTACTGGCACTTCGTCGACGTGGTGTGGCTGTTCCTGTTCATCGTGATTTACGTGTGGGGCGGCTGGGGTGCTCCCACCCACTAACCGGCGAGGGCGCGGGGCGTGAGCGATCCTGCCCCCGCGCCTGCCGTCGCAGCGACGCCGGGAGAGGGCGCCGCGGCGCCGCTGCCTCGAGCGCACCCCTCCCGCTGGATCCGACCGAGCGCGTTTAGTGCGGCGATGGGCGGGCTGTGCCCGCGTTGCGGGGCCAAGACTTTGCTCGCGGGCTGGCTCAAGGCGCACAAGGTCTGCAGCGCGTGCGGGCTCGACTTCGACGCGTTCAACCTGGGTGACGGCCCTGCGGCCCTGGTGATGATGGTGGTGGGCACGATCGTCGTTCCTGCCGCGCTGGTCGCGCACTTCGCCTGGCACCCGCCCGCGATCGTGCAGATCCTGTTCTGGACCGTCGCGAGCTTCCTCCTCACCGTTGGCGGGCTGCGCATCGTCAAGGGCTGGCTGATCGCTGCAGAATTCCAGCGCGGCGCGCGCGAGGGGCGACTCGTCACGCGCGAGGTGGTGACGCCCCCGGCGGAGGACGTGCGCTGATGCCGCGCCGCTGGCCGCTCTGGCCGACGCTGCTCGTCGCGAGCGCGATCGCGGTGATGGTCGCGCTTGGCTGGTGGCAGTGGACCAAGGCCCCGCTCAAGGACGCCGCGGTTGCGACCTGGCGCGCAAACCTCGGCCAGCCGCCGGTTGCGTTGCCGCGCTTGGGGCCGATCCCGCGCGAACTGCTTTATCGCCGCACCCGCGCCACCTGTCTCGAGCCGGTGAGTTTTCGCGTGGTCGGCGGCAATGCCGCCGACGGGCGCGCCGGTTTCCGGCTGCTGGCGGATTGCCGCACCGGGGCAGAGGGGCCGGGCTTCGTCGCGGACCTGGGCGTCGCCGATCCCGATGCGCCGCGTGACTGGGCAGGCGGTGAGGTCGAGGGTGTGCTGGTCGAGGAGCCGGTCGCTTACGGCCTGCTCGACCGCCTCTCAGGTAAGCCTGAACCCGTCGCGCGGGCGATGATCGTCGCGTCAACGCCCGCCCCCGGTCGCACGGCAACCGCGCCGCCGGACCCGAGCGACGTCCCCAATAACCACCGCGCTTACGCATGGCAGTGGTTATTCTTCGCGCTCGCGGCGGCGGTGATTTACGTGCTCGCACTGCGGCAGCGGGAAGGGCGCGCGGCCAAGGAGTCGAAGGCGGATCCTCCCGCGCCCACCACGTCGTCCCGGACCTGATCCGGGGCCGGGCTGCGTTTTCGCCACGGTTGGAAAGAAAAAGCCCGACCGCGGATCAAGTCCGGGGTGACGGTGACGTTGGTTGGCTAGCGGCTCGTTCGCTTCGGCTTGGTTCGTAGCTGGCCGACGTAGTGTTCGAAGCGGCCCCGCCTACGCTGCCTTGCCGTGGAGCGTGTCCATGCTGACCGCGGAGCCAGCGTCGATCTCCGCCGCCTTTGCTTCGACGAGGCGGACGATATGCGCGACCATCGCGTCGTCCTCGACATGGTGGTCTGTGACGCCGGAGAGGTAGACCATGTGTCGCCCCGCGCCGCCGCCGGTGATGCCGATGTCGGTTTCGCGCGCTTCGCCGGGGCCGTTTACGACGCAGCCGAGCACCGACAGCGACATCGGCGTGCGGATGTGGGAAAGCGCTTCCTCCAGCCGCTCGACCGTGCGGATGACGTCGAAACCCTGGCGCGCACAACTGGGGCAGGAGACGATCCGCACCCCGCGTGTCCTGAGACCGAGCGATTTCAATATGTCGAAACCGACGCGCACTTCCTGTTCGGGTTCGGCGGACAGGCTGACCCGTAGCGTGTCGCCGATCCCCGCCCACAGCAGCGAGCCGATGCCGATCGAGCTTTTGACCGTGCCCGCGATCATGCTCCCCGCTTCGGTGATGCCGAGGTGCAAGGGACAGTCGACCGCTTCGGCGAGCTGCATGTAAGCGGCGACCGCGAGGAACACGTCGCTCGCTTTCACCGCCACCTTATATTCGTGAAAGTCGTGGTCCTGCAGCAGCTTGATATGATCGAGCGCGCTTTCGACCAGCGCTTCGGGGCAGGGCTCCCCGTATTTTTCGAGAAGGTCGCGTTCAAGGCTGCCGGCGTTGACGCCGATGCGGATGGCGCAGCCGTTGGCCTTGGCGGCGCGCACCACCTCGGCGACCCGCTCCGATGACCCGATGTTGCCGGGGTTGATGCGCAGGCACGCCGCCCCCGCGTCGGCAGCCTCGAGCGCGCGCTTGTAATGAAAGTGAATGTCGGCGACGATCGGCACGCGCGCGGCGCGGGTGATCTGGCGCAAGGCCGTGGTCGCCTCCTCCGTCGGGCAGGAGACGCGAATGATGTCCGCGCCCGCTTCCTCGCAACGGCGGATCTGGTCAAGCGTCGCCACCGCGTCCTCGGTGGGCGTGTTGGTCATCGTCTGCACGGTGATCGGCGCGTCGCCGCCGACGGCAACGCTGCCGACCATGATCTGCCGGGATTTGCGACGGTGAATATCGCGCCAGGGACGCACGGACATGGGGGAGGGGGCTCGCTCGAGTGGCACCCCGCGGGGGGCGGGGCGGGGCAGAGTGCATATCGCCCACGAAGCAGTGAGGTGCAAGGTCGGCGGGGTGGGACAGGGAGCGGCATCGGTCGACGTGCGGTTCGCCACGTCATCGCCCGCACCCCTCCGCTGGCCACCTTAGCGCTTGCTCTCCACCCCCAGCGTTCGCCACAAGCGCGCGATGCGCCGGTTGTTCTTCCCACTCGCCCTTCTGATCGCGACGCCCGCCTTCGCGCAGGACAGCGGCACCGATGCCGCAACCGAGAGCGCCGACACGCCTACCGTCGGGCCGATCGAGATCAGCGGAGCCATCACCGCGACCAGCGACTACCGCTATCGCGGGCTCAACCTTGCCGACGGCGCGCTGCAGCCGACGGTGACGATCGCGCACGAGAGCGGCTTCTACGTCGGCGCATGGGGCTCCAACCTCGACGATACGCCGCGCTACGGCACGATCGAGCTCGACCTCTACGCAGGCTGGTCGGGGGAGGTTGCCGGGGGCGTGACCGCCGATGTGGGGGTGATGCGATATATCTACCCGGACCGCGACCGCGCGCTGGGGCGCACCGATTATTGGGAGCCATACGTCTCGGTTCGGGGGAGCCTCGGCCCGGCGACGGCCAAGGTCGGCGTCGCCTATGCACCCGCACAGAACGCCATCGGCGGCGGCGATAATGCCTACAGTTTTGCGGAGCTTTCGTCGGGCATTCCGCTGACGCCGGTGACGCTCAACGCGCATTTCGGGCGGTCGGCGGGGAGCTTGACGCCGGGGCGGCGTTACTGGGACTGGTCGCTGGGCGCGGATTATGCGCTGCCGGGGGGGATCACGGCGGGGGTGCGCTACGTCGACACCGATGTGCCGAGCAGCGCCCCCCTCGCCGGTCAGTATGACGCGACGCTATTATTCAGCGTCGCGTTCAATTTCTGAGCCGTGAGGCTCAGTAGTAGAAGCCGCGATAAACGCGGATGACACGGTTGGTGCGCGCGTTGATCAGCACCAGATCGTTGCCGTAGCGCACGTAACGCTGACCAGCGCGGACGCCCGGGAGGCCGTAGTTGCCCGGATTGTTGAGCCAGTAGCGGTTGCCTGCCCACTCCGGACGCAGCTGGTAGCCGGGGTTGATCTGGCGGTAGGTCCAGCCGCGCGGCGCGACGTAGCGACCTTGGCGGAAGCGGTCGGGGTGCGCGCGGCGATAGTCGCGCCAATCCTCGCGCAGTTCTTCGCGCGCTTCGCGAACGTCGTGGCGAGCATCGCGCACGTCGTGGGGCGAGCCGGTGCGACGTGCGTCACGCAGGTCGCGGTTCGCTTCACGGACGTCGCGAGCGCTTTCGCGGACCTCACGCGCGCTTTGCGCCGAGGCGAAGGTGGGGAGGGCGAGGGCCGCGACCAGCGCGGCGGCAGTAAGCTTCTTCATGGCGAATAACTCCTGTGGGGAATGCCGCGGTGCCACCCGGCGGAGGAACGGGCACTGAACCTTCCGGTCATCGGACGGAAAGAATCGCTGCAACAAAGAAGGGGGAGCGGTCGCCCGCTCCCCCTCGTTCCTTTCAATCCAATCCCGGGTGGGATCACATGCGAGCACGGCCCGCATTGTGACCGCCGTTACGGTACAGGATGTCCGCCGCGGTCGCCGCATCCATCGGATGATGGCGCGTGTCGACCGACACAAAGACGCCGCCCGAAGACATGCGATCGCTGTAGTAGGTGGCGTCCTCATCGCTGACGCCGTGGCCCTTGAGCGCTTCGTTGAGCGATCCGGCCGCAGCACCGATCAGTGCGCCGGTAGCGGCCGCGCCGGGCACTGCGCCCGCCGCAATCGCGCCAGCGGCCGCGAGCGGGCCCACACCCGGAATTGCGAGCGCTGCGATGGCCAGGCCGGCACCAAGCGCGCCACCGCCGAGGATGCCGCGCAGGTAGCTGCTGTGCTCCTCGTCGACGACTTCGCCCGAACCGTCGGTGGTCGTGGTGGTGCGACCCGACTGCGCGATCACCGACAGCGCGGCGTCGGGGACGCCCGCTGCACGCAGATCGCGAACGGCGCTCTGCGCCTCTTCCTGCGTGTCGAAGATCGCCGACACAACGCCGCCACGAGCGGTCGCCGCCATCGCGTCACCCGTCGAGCCGTGCCCAGAGGTGTAGCCCTGCGACTGCTGGTAGGACGAGGTGCCTGCGGTTGCGGCAGCAACGCCACCAACGCCGCCGGTCACAGCGTTCGCCGCGCGATCGAGCGGGCCCCGGTTGGGATCGTCGTGGCCATCGAGCGCATTGGCGGCGCGATCGAGCGGCCCGCGGGTGGGGTCATCACGTCCGTCGAGCGCATTGGCCGCACGGTCGAGCGGGCCACGGTTCGGATCATCATGCGCCATCGCGCCCTCGACGCCGCCACCATGGCCAGTCAGCGCGTTCGCCGCCCGGTCAAGCGGACCGCGGTTCGGGTCGTCATAGCCATCGACTGCATTCTGCGCGCGATCAACTGGCCCGCGGGTGGGATCGTCGTTGCGTCCGGACATCGCGGCCGAGACACCGCCGGTGCCGCCGGTAATGGCGTTTGCGGCGCGATCTAGCGGGCCACGGTTCGGGTCGTCGGTGCCCTGGAGGACGTTCGCCGCGCGGTCGAGCGGGCCGCGATTGGGATCGTCGTGACCGTCGGTCAGATTGCTGGCCTTTTGGCCGGGAGTTTCGCCGGGGACGTTATTATTCACCCTATCTCTCCTTCTGCCTCTGACGCCTCGGCGCGCCGATCCGGGGGGAAGCGCTGGCGGCAGGGTTCGGACGCTAAACTCCCCGCTCCGCCATTTGGGTTCCGGTAAAATCATCAGCCGTGACGTGGCGAGAGATCAGCGGCGGGTATGCGCCAAGGGGTCGGGACGTGACCCACGGTTCGGCTCGCGGAATCCGAGCCGAGGGCGCACAATCGCGACCCGCCGCCGCCCCTAGCGCTGATAATAGTCGCGAAACCAGGCGACGAACTGCGCAATACCCTCTGGCACCGTAGTGGAGGGACAGAAACCGGTGAGCCGCTGGAGCAAGCTCGCGTCCGCCCAGGTCGCGTGCACATCGCCCTGTTGCATCGGCAGATAATTGCGGATGGCCTTGATCCCGAGCTCCGCCTCGACCGCGTCGATAAAATCCATCAGCCGCACCTTGTCGTTGTTGCCGATGTTAACGATGCGGAACGGCGCGACGGGGGAGAGGCTGTCGCCCTCGACGATGTCCTTGGGGCTCGCCGGGCGCACGGGCGCGGCGTCGATCAGCAGCCGGATCGCCTTCACCAGGTCGCCGACATAAGTGAAGTCACGCCACATGTCGCCATGATTGTAGATGTCGATCGGACGACCATCGAGCATCGCGTCGACAAACTTGAATAGCGCAAGATCGGGCCGCCCCCACGGCCCATAGACCGAGAAAAAGCGGAACATCGTCGTCGGCAGATCCCAAAGATGCGCATAGCTGTGCGCCATGCTTTCATTGGCCTTCTTCGTCGCCGCGTACATGGTCAGCTGTGTGTCTGCCTTTTCCGTTTCGGTGAACGGCATCTCGTCGTTGGCGCCATATACCGAGGAGGTGGAGGCCATCAGCAGATGGTCGACCGCCAGCTTGCGCGCGGCCTCCATGACGTTGAGCGTGCCGACGATATTGCTGTCGATATAAGCGCGCGGATTCTCGAGGCTGTAACGAACGCCCGCCTGCGCCGCGAGGTGGACGATGACGTCGGGCTGGAACGCCTCCGCCACGGACCACAGCCGCGCCTCATCCTCGAGCAACGCTTCGATCGCGTTGAACCGTGGATTCTGGAGGAGCATCTGATGACGGCGGCGCTTCAGATTGACGTCGTAATAGTCCGACATGCCGTCGTAGCCGTGCACCACGAACCCCTCCGCCAGCAGCAGTTGCGCGAGGTGGTAGCCGATGAACCCGGCGGTCCCGGTAACGAGCACGCGGCGGGGGGCGGGGTTGGGGTCGGTCACCAGGGTCTCCGGGTCAAGCAAGTGATTGGCGCGTGGCTATAAGGGCGATTGGCAGGAAATCACCTGTTCATGTGAGCCGCGTCTGTCGGTGCCCGTCCGCCGCTTGCTCCCCGCGGGGCGGGGCTCTAGCGAACGGGCATGCGCTACATTTCCACCCGCGGACATGCGCCGGACCTCGATTTTCGTGGGGTCACGCTGACCGGCCTTGCGAGCGACGGCGGGCTCTACGTCCCTGCGCAGTGGCCGACCCTAAGCGCGGACATGCTGCGCGATCTGCGTGGCGCGAGCTATGTCGAGACCGCGGTGACCGTGCTGGCGCCGTTCGTCGGCGATGCGCTGTCCCGCACGGAACTGGAGGCGATTGGTGCCGAGGCTTACGCGAGCTTTGCGCATGCCGCGGTGACGCCGCTGCGCCAGCTCGACCAGCGCAACTGGCTGCTCGAACTGTTTCACGGACCAACGCTCGCGTTCAAGGATGTGGCGCTGCAGCTGCTGGGGCTGCTGTTCGAGCGTTTCCTGCGCGATGATGCTGGGCCGCCGCTGACCATCGTCGGGGCGACGTCAGGCGACACGGGCTCCGCCGCGATCGCCGCGGTCGCCGGTCGCGAGCGGGTGCGGATCGTGATGCTCCACCCCGCGGGCCGGGTGAGCGACGTACAGCGGCGGCAGATGACGACGGTGCTCGCGCCCAACGTCCACAATGTCGCAATTGATGGCAGCTTCGATGATGCGCAGGCGATGGTGAAGCGGCTGTTCGTCGATCCGCAAGTGACGAACGTGCGCCGCCTGTCCGCGGTCAATTCGATCAATTGGGCGCGGCTCGCGGCGCAGGTGGTCTATTATGTTTACAGCGCCGTGCGGCTGGGCGCGCCCGAGCGGAGCGTCGCCTTTGCCGTGCCGACGGGCAATTTCGGTGACGTTTTCGCAGGCTATGTCGCGTCGCGCATGGGCCTCCCCATCGAGCGGCTGGTGGTCGCGACCAACGTCAACGACATCCTCCACCGCGCGCTGGCGCAAGGCGACTATAGCGCAGCGGAGGTGGTCGCCACGGCAACGCCGAGCATGGACATTCAGGTGAGCTCCAACTTCGAACGGTTGCTGTTCGACGCGGGCGGGCGCGATGCGGACGCGCTCGCGGTTCAGATGGCGGGGTTCGAGGCGGAGCGGCGGATGACGCTCAGCGAAACGCAACGCGCTGCGATCGCGCCGCTGTTCACCTCCGCGCGGGTCGACGCCGACACCATGGCCGAGACGATGCGTTGGGCGCGGGAGGTGTGCGGGGAAACGCTTGACCCGCACACCGCCATCGCCCTCGCCGCCGCGCGCCGCGACGATGGCGATGCGGCGGTGCCGATGGTTACGCTCGCCACCGCGCACCCCGCCAAGTTTCCCGATACCGTCGAGCGCGCGACCGGCGTGCGCCCCCCGCTCCCGACGCGGGTCGGCAGCCTGTTCGACCGCGAGGAGCGCTGCGTCACGCTACCCAACGACTATGCCGCGGTGCGCGATTTCGTGCTGGAGGTGGGGTGAGCCACTCCTCGCACGACTTGCGCGCGGCAAGCCTCCCCTCCCTCTTGTGGGGAGGGGACAGCCTCAGCGTATGACCGCCACTCTGCACGCCATGATCGGGGAGCCGTGGCCCGATTTCGCGCTGCTCGACTCGGGCGATGGGCGTAAGCTCGAGCGCTATGGCGACGTCCGCCTGATCCGCCCCGAACCGCAGGCGCTGTGGAGCCCTGCCTCCCCGGACTGGCGCGCCGATGGGGAGTTCGTGCCGGCCAGCGATGATGAGGGCGGGGGGCGGTGGAACCTCTCCCCCCGCGTGCCGCGCGACGGTTGGCCGCTGGCATGGGAGGGGCTGCGCTTCACCGCGCAGACCACGCCGTTCCGCCACCTCGGCTTCTTTCCCGACATGGCGCCGGTGTGGCGCTGGATGCGCGAGCAGTTGCCCCGGCCCGAGCAGGGGGAGGTGATGAACCTGTTCGGCTACACCGGGCTCGCCAGCCTAGCCATGGCGGCGCACGGCGCGCGCGTGGTGCACGTCGATGCGTCCAAGAAATCGGTCGCGCAGGCCCGCGCCAACGCGGCGCTGTCGGGCCTCGAGACCGCGCCGATCCGCTGGATCGTCGACGACGCCTCTGCCTTTGCCGCGCGGGAGGTGCGCCGCGGGCGCCGCTATCAGGGCATCCTCCTCGACCCGCCCAAGTTCGGGCGAGGACCCAATGGCGAGCTGTGGCGGCTGGAGGAACATCTGCCGCCGCTGATCCGAGATTGCGCCAGCCTGCTCGCCGACGACGCGCGCTTTTTGTTCCTCACCGTCTACGCCGTGCGCATGTCCGCCCTGGCGATCGGCGAGCTGCTCCGCCAGTCGCTCGGCAGCCGCGGCGGGCGCGTCGAGGCAGGCGAGCTCGCCATCCGCGAGGAGGCGCGCGGCCTCGCGCTGCCGACCGCGATCTGGGCGCGCTGGAGCGCGGACTAACGCTCTCGCCAGGCGCGCAGCGCTGCGCCCGCGATCAGCGGTGCAATGGCCACCAGCAGCAGCGAGGTTGCCACCAGCAACAACGGGCTCGGCCCCGGCGCTGCAGGATCGAGCGCGAGCGCCGCAAAGATCAGCAGCGGCACCGCGAGCGGGAGCAGCATCAGCCCGCCCAGCGTTGCTCCGGCCCTCGCCCCCAGCGTGATCGCGGCAATCATCACAGCGAGGGCCGCCAGCCCTGGGCCGCCGATCGCCAGCGTCCACAGCAGCCGACCGAGCCGCTCAGCAGGAATGCCGAGCAGCGCGGAGGCGGGCAGCACCGCCAGCAGCAGCGGCAGGGTGAAGGCCGCGGCGTGGCTCACCAGCCGCGCCAGCGCGATCCATTCGTCGGCGACGCCACGCAGTGCGAGCTGGTCGAGCGTGCCGTCGTCCGCGTCCGCGCGGAACAGCCGCTCCACCGGCAGCAGCGCGGCGAGCAGCGCGGCGATCCAAGCGATCCCGCCGCCGGTGCGCGCGAGCAGCGCGGCGTCCGCTCCCACCGCGAAGGGGTAGAGCGTCGCGACCAGCAGAAAGAACGCCACCGGCACCCACGCCGCTCCGCCGCCGAGGTCGCGGCGCAGGTCGCGCGCGATGAGCTGGACGAGCACGCTCACGCCGCCCAGGCCGTGTCGCGGGCGAGGTGGTCGCCGAGGTCGATGCTCTCCGTGTCGGCTACCGAAAGCGGCTGGTGCGAGGCGTAGACGACCCCGCCGCCGCCCGCGCGATGCTCGGCAATTAGCGCCTCGAGCAGCGCCACCCCGTCGCGATCGAGCCCGTTCGCCGCCTCATCGAGCAGCCAGATCGGCGGCGCGGCGGCGACCAGTCGCGCCAAGGCGGCGCGCCGCCGTTGCCCGGTCGAGAGGTAGCGCACCGGCACCTCCGCCAACCGCGCAACGCCCAGCCGCTCCCCCGCCGCATCTTGCGCTGCGGCGCTCACGCCATCGAGCTTCGCCCACCAGCGCAGCGTGTCGCCCAATGGACGGTCCGCCTCCAGCGCCGACGCATCGGCGATCATGCCGATGCGGCCGGAGCGCTCCATCGCGCCCGCGGCGGGGGGAAGCAGCCCGGCGAGGATGCGCAGCAGGCTCGATTTGCCGACCCCATTGGCCCCGCGCACGTGCAGCGCCTGCCCGCGTGCGAGCGTGAGGTTGACGCCGCGCCACAGCAGCCGCTCCCCCCGCACGCAGGCGAGGTCGCGGGCGCTGACGAGGGGGGCGGTGCCGCTCAATCCGCGTCGGCTTCGAGCGCGTGCATGTCGGCGTCGGAGAAACCGAAATGATGCCCGATCTCATGAATCAGCACGTGCCGGACGAGGTGCCCCAGCTCGTGCCCGTCCTCCACCCATTCGATCAGGATCGGCACGCGATAGAGCGTCACCGTGTCGGGCATCCGCCCGCTCTCCTCGATGCTCCGTTCGGTCAGCGGACGCCCGTGGTAGAGGCCGGTGAGCCCGTAGGGATGATCGATGCCGAGTTCGCGCAGCACGTCTTCGTCCGGCAGTTCCTCGACCACCAGCCGCACCCCGGCGGCGGCGTCGCGCAGTTCCGCCGGGAGCGAGGTGAGCGCCGCTCGTGCCATGGCTTCGATCTCCGCCGCATCGGGGGCGTGGCGCGGGGCGGCGGGCGGCGCTATCGACATGGCCGCGCCTGATAGTCGGGCGACGCTCGGGTGCAAAGTGGGAGGCGAGGCTTGGTCGCAAAGTTGAACGAATCCGAACGCGCCGCGCTGCTCGCCGCGCATCCTGCCTGGCGCCACGAACCGGGTCGCGATGCGATCGTGCGCGAATTCAGCTTCGCGGACTTCGCGCAGGCGTTCGGCTTCATGGCGCGGGTGGCGCTGGTGGCGGAAAAGATGGACCACCACCCCGAATGGTCCAACGTTTACAACCGTGTCACGGTGCTGCTCACCACACACGACGCCGGCGGCCTCAGCGAACGCGACGCCAGACTCGCGAGCGCGATCGACGCGATGGTGTGAGCCGCCGCGCTCCAGCGAAGGCCGGAGCGGTGGTTATGACATGCCAAGCGCGATCACTCGTCCGCACTGGCGGTGTTCATCTGCGATCGTTAGTGCGCGGCGGCGATGATTGCGCAATTTCGCCTCCTCTTGGCCGCATTGCTGCTGGCGTTCGGCGCCGCGCCTGCGTTCGCTCAGGTAAAGCTCACCTTTTGGGGGCACGAGCGCGACGAGAATTATCCCCATGCCTTTATCACCATGGAGGGGCGCAGCGGCGGACGGCAAGTGAGCGAGGCGACCGGCTTCACCGCGCGGCGGATCACCCCGCGCGTGCTGTTCGGGCCGGTCGACGGCATGCTCGAACGTCCGAGCCGGGGGTATATGCGCCGCGCGACCACCTACCCCGCCTTTTCGATCATGCTGGACGATGCGGGCTATGCGCGGGTGCGTGCGCACATCCAGCGCTGGCGGGCGCTCGCGCAACCGAGCTATGACCTCAACCGCCGCAACTGCGTGCACTTCGTGCTGGAGGCGGCGGCGGCGGTCGGGCTTCGGGTCAACCGCGATACGCCGCACACACAATCGCCGCGCCAATTCCTCGACGAGTTGCGCCGGCTCAACCCGCAGGTGACGCCCGAGCGGCGCTGACCGCCGTCCGGCCTAGAGCGCCGGGTTGGCGTAGGCGTGCCAGGCGAAGATCGTCGCCGCCCCGCGCCATGGGCGCCACGCTTCGGCGATAGCCCGCGTCTCCCGCTCATTGGGCCGCGCGTCGAGGCGTTTGATCCGCTTCACCGCCTCCTGCACCGCGAGGTCGCCTGCGGGCCAGATGTCGCCGCGCCCTTCGGCGAAGAGGAGGTAGATCTCCGCCGACCAGCGCCCGACGCCGTCGATCCGCACCAGCTGCGCGATCGCCGCCTCGTCATCCTCGGGCAGCGCGTCGAACGCCAACTCCCCCGCCGTCACCAGCGCCGCGAGGCTGCGCAGATAGCGCGACTTCTGACGCGACATGCCGCACGATCGCAGCAACTCGTCATCCGCTGCGGCGAGGGCGGCGAGGTCGACGCGAGTGCCGAAGCGTTCGGTCAGCCGCCGCCACATCGACGCGGCGGCAGCGACGCTGACCTGTTGGCCGACGATCGTGCGCAGCAGCGTGTCCGCGCCTCGGTCGCGGATGCGTGGCTCGGGGTAGCCGACGCGGGCGAGCTCACGCGCGATGTCCGCATCGACCCCGGCGAGCGCATCGAGATCGGCGTTGAGCTGTTCGGCGGTCAGGCCCATCGCGCGCCTCGCTTGATTCGTGCCGACGCGCCCGGCATGGCGCCGCCAGACATCGCGCAGGAGCAGAGATTCATGGCCGAGCTGATCGTCGTCACCCGCGACGGCACCGAACATCGCGTGGCAGGCGACCCGTCGCTGACGGTGATGGAGATCATCCGCGACGCGGGCTTCGATGAACTGCTCGCGCTGTGCGGCGGCTGCTGCAGCTGCGCCACCTGCCATGTCCACGTCGACCCGGCATTCAAGGACGCTGTCTCCCCGATGAGCGCGGACGAGGACGACCTGCTCGATTCGAGCGGACACCGCGACGCCAATTCGCGCCTGTCCTGCCAGATCAACTTCTCCGAAGCGCTCGACGGGCTGAAGGTCACCATCGCTCAGGAAGACTGAGCTTCGCGCGCCTGCGCCGCGGCGTAGAGCGCGATGGCGGCGGCGTTGGAGACGTTGAGGCTCTCCATCGCGCCGCTGATCGGCAGGCGCACGATCTGATCGCAGTGGGCGGCGGTGTTGTGGCGCAGGCCCGACCCTTCGGCGCCCATCACCAGCACCGCGCGCGTATCCCCCAGCGCAGCGGCGAGCGTGACGTCGCCGTCTCCGTCGAGCCCCAGTCGCCAGAAACCGCGCTCCGCCAGCGTTTCGAGCGCGCGGGCGATGTTGACGACGCGCACCCACGGCACCCGCTCCAGCGCGCCCGACGCCGCCTTGGCGAGCGCGCCTGATTCGGGCGGGCTGTGGCGGTCCTGCGTCACCAGCGCGAGCGCATCGAACGCGGCCGCCGAGCGCAGCACCGCACCGACATTCTGCGGGTCGACCACCTGATCGAGCAGGATGATCGGACGCCGGTCCGCATCGCTCACGCCGTCGAGCACGTCCTCCAGAGCGAGGTCGGGAAGCGCGCCGGTGTCGAGGATCAGTCCCTGATGCGGCGCGCCCGGCGGCACCATCGCGGCGAGCTCCGCATTGCCGAGCAGCACCGGCTGAACCCCGGGCGGCGCGTCGAGCTCTGCAAACGCTTCGCGCGTGGCGTAAAGCGCGGCGGCGCGGCGCTGGGGGTTGGCGAGCGCGGCGGTGACCGCGTGGCGGCCCCACAGCCGCACCTTGCCCGGCGGGGGCCCGCTCTCCCGCGCAGTGCCGCGTTGAGGGGCAGGGCGGTGTCCGCCGTTGCCGCCTCCGCGCGCCGCTGCGGCAGGCGGACGCCGTCGATCATGGGGGCCCTTGCCGCGCATCAGCGAGCCTGTGGAGCGAAGGGCGTTGACTGGCAAGCCCGTCCGGTCCAATGGACGCGCCGCCCGGACGCCGCTCGCTCAACCGCAGCCGTGTCCCGCGCACCCATCCGGGGGAGCGACCCGCTCCAATCCGCGACGGGGACAGGTGGCCGAGTGGTTAAAGGCAGCAGACTGTAAATCTGCCCGACGTTGTCGTACGCTGGTTCGAATCCAGCCCTGTCCACCATCGATGTGCGCGCTGCGGTTCGCGGCGCTTTCCGGAGGACGACGCCCCCTTACGAGAGCTGGAAGCGGGTAGGCTAGACCTGCTCCTCACCCACCTCGGTTGGCTGGCCATCTTCGCCCAGCGCGACGAAGGTGAAGCGGCCTTCGGTCACCAGGGTGCGCACCCCGGTGTCCTCGCGCATCGCCACCGCGACGATGTGGACGGTGAGGCTGGTGCGGCCGACGCGGACGACCTCCGCGTAGAAGCTGACGACGTCGCCGACGTGGACCGGCTTGTGAAACTCCATCGCGTCGATGCCGACGGTGACCACCCGGTGGCGGGTGCGCTGGCGGGCGGCGACCTCCCCTGCAAGGTCCATCTGCGCGAGCAGCCAGCCGCCCCAGATGTCGCCTGCCGGGTTGGTGTCGCGGGGCATGGCGCGGGTGCGGATGGCGGGCTCGCCGGAGGGAAGCGGATCGTCGCTGGCCATGTCACTTCATCCCCCATCGCGCCTGAAAGTTCAGGCAAAGTTCACACCAAAAACGCGGGTTTCGCGCCGTTTTTCGAGCAAAGGCTTGCCCCGGGTAGCTCGCGCCCGCAACTAACAAATGTTGCGAAAGTTCAGGGCAAAGTTCACGCGTCGAGCGCCGCCAGCTTTTCCTCCGCCAGCCGGTCGAGTTCGGCGCGGCTCTTCTTTTCCGCGGCGCTTTTGAGCTGCCCGCACGCCGCCATGATATCGCGCCCGCGCGGGGTGCGCACGGGGGCGGAGATGCCCGCTTCGAACACGATGTCGGAGAAGCGCTTGACCCGCTCTGGCGAGGAACAGGCGTAGGGCGCCCCCGGCCACGGGTTGAACGGGATGAGGTTGACCTTTGCCGGCAGCCGATACTGGCGGATCAGCCGCACCAGCTCGCGTGCGTCCTCGTCGCTGTCGTTCTTCCCCGCGAGCATGACATATTCGAAAGTGATGCGCCGCGCGTTGTTGGCGCCGGGGTAGGCGGCGCACGCTTCGAGCAGCTCCTCGATGCCGTACTTGCGATTGAGCGGCACGATCTCGTCGCGGACTTCCTTGGTGACCGCATGCAGGCTGACCGCGAGGTTGACGCCGATCTCCTCGCCCGCGCGGGCCATCATCGGCACCACGCCCGAAGTCGAGAGCGTGATCCGCCGCTTCGACAGCGCGAGGCCGTCGCCGTCCATGACGATGCGCATCGCATCGCGCACATTCTCGAAATTATAGAGCGGCTCGCCCATCCCCATCAGCACGATGTTGGTGAGCAGGCGCCCGTCGGAGGTGTATTGTGGCGCGTCGTCGTCGAGTTCGTCGTCGCCATCCGCCAGCGCCGCGGCCATGTTGCCCTTGGGCCATTCGCCGAGCGCATCGCGCGCCAGCAGCACCTGCCCCACGATTTCCCCCGCGGTCAGGTTGCGGACGAGGCGCATCGTGCCGGTGTGGCAGAAGCGGCAGTTGAGCGTGCAGCCGACCTGGCTCGAGATGCACAGCGTGCCGCGGTCGGCATCGGGGATGAACACCATCTCGAATTCATGCCCGTCGGCGGTGGCGAGCAGCCACTTGCGCGTGCCGTCGCTCGATTGCTGCGCGGTAACGGTGCGCGGGCGGTCGATGGTGAAGCGCTCGTGGAGCCACGGGCGCATCGACTTGGCGATGTCGGTCATCGCCTCGAAATCGGTGACGCCGCGATGGTAGATCCAGTGCCAGATCTGCTTGGCGCGCAGCTTCGCGGCCCTGGCATCGAGCCCTGCGTCGGCGAGCGCTGCCGCGATCTCCGCCCTCGGCAAGCCCACCAGCGACACGCGCGCGTCGGCTCCGGCGGGCTCCGGACGAGCGACGGGCACAGGGTCGATCAGCCCGGCGATGGGCATCAGGGGGGTGGCAATGCTGTCCATGATCGCCGGGCGATATAGTCGATCCCCGTCGCGATGAAAATGGCCGGGGCGTCGGCGCTCCCTAGCGCGCCTTTACGTAGTCACCGGGCGCATCCGCGATCGCGGGGAGGGCGACGCCCGGCAGGCGGGACCCTTCCGCGGGCACGCGGCCGTCGCCATCCTCCTCCGCGTCAAAGGCGGCGATCCATTCGATCCAGTCGGGCCACCAGCTGCCCTTGGTCTCGGTCGCGCCCGCGACGAACGCCTCGAGGCTGTCGACGCGCCGGTCGTTGCGCCAATATTGGTATTTCTGCGCGGAGGGCGGATTGACGACGCCCGCGATGTGCCCCGACCCTGCGAGAACGAAGCGGGTCGGGCCGCTGAACAGCTGCGTCATGCGGAACACGCTGCGCGCCGGGGCGATATGGTCGTCCTTGCCCGCCTGGATATAGGTCGGCGTCTTGACCTGTCGCAGGTCGAGCGGAGTGCCGTCGATGGTCACTCCGCCCGGCACGACCAGCCGGTTGTCGCGATAAAGGTCGCGCAGATAGGCGCCGTGCCACTTGGGCGGCAGGTTGGTGGTGTCACCGTTCCAGTAGAGAAGGTCGAACGGCGCATAATCCTCACCCAGCAGATAGTTGCTGACGACATAGTTCCAGATGAGGTCGCGCCCCCGCAGCGCGTTGAACGTCGCCGCCATATAGCGCCCGTCGAAATAGCCGGGCGCGGAAAGCTGCTCGATCAGCTGAAGGTGCGGCTCGGTCACCATCAGGCCAAGCTCGCCCGCGTCCTCGAAATCGACCTGCGCGGTGAAGAAGGTCGCGCTGCGCACCGCATCGTCCGCCCCGCGCGCTGCGAGCAGCGCCAGCGTCGCCGCCAGCGTCGTGCCGGCGACGCAATAGCCGATGGCGTGGACGGCATCGACCTCCAGCGCCTCCCGCACGGTGGCGATCGCCTCAATCTGCGCGGCGACGTAGTCGTCCCAGACGAGCTCCTGCATTGACGCGTCGGCGGAGCGCCAGCTGACCATGAACACGCTGAGCCCCCGATCGAGCGCCCAGCGCACGAAGCTCTTCTTTTCGTTGAGGTCGAGGATGTAGAAGCGGTTGATCCACGGCGGGAAAATCACCAGCGGCGTGCGGTACACGCTGGCCGTGGTAGGGGCGTAGTGGATGAGTTCGAAAAGGTCGGTGCGATGCACCACCTTGCCGGGGGTGGTGGCGATGTTGCCACCCACCTCGAACCGGCTCGCATCGACATGCGTCAGCTGCCCGCGCCGCATATCGGCGAGCATGTGCTCGAGCCCTTTGACGAGGTTCGCGCCGCGCGTTTCGAGCGTGCGACGCATCACCTCGGGATTGGTGGCGGCAAAGTTGGTCGGCGCCATCGCATCGACGATGTTCTGCGTCGCAAAGCGCAGCTGCTCGCGCGCGCGTTCGTCGGCGACGGGAGCGCTCTCCGCGGCGGCGAACATGCGTTCGGCGAACGCGTCGTAGCTCTGGCGGATGAAGGCGAACACAGGCTGCTCGCGCCAGTCCGGCGCGGCGAAGCGCTTGTCGGGTTTCGGGGCGGTGGCGGCGTCGCTTGAGGCGGGGCTCGCGGGCATGAGGTTGGCGAGCATCTGCTGCCAGGCGCTGATCCCGCTCTGCCACCATTGTTCGAGCGCTTGCATCGGGTCCGCCGCGGGGGCGCCGGTCGCGGGCCAGGGACGCATGCCGACGCCGGCCA
>CAKZIN010000065.1 GCA_936933955.1 uncultured Sphingopyxis sp.
GGCGGCAGGCGGCGTGGCGCGCCCTCCCGGCGCCCGCGGGCGAGTGGCGCGCGGTGTTTGAGGCTCCCGCCGAAGCGCGCGAGCTCGAGATCGACCTCGGTGGCGCAACGCAGCGGGTGACGATCGACCCGGGCGCGCCCGCGCCGATCTCGGCCGCGCCGCATGTGCTGCTCGGCGCGCAGCGGGTCGCCCGGGTCGATCCGGTGCGCGGGCATGACGAGCGTCTGCGCCTCAGCCGCCGCTACGGCATCCCGTCGGCCGACCTCGCCTATGTCGTGCTCGAAAGCCCGCAGGATTACGTCACGAACCGGATCGAGCCCGCGGCGGACTATCCGCGGCTCGGCGAATGGCGCGCCCGCGCGGCGGAGGCGGAGCAGGAGCGCGCCGATGCGGTCCGCGACCGGCTGCCCACGCTCGTCGCGATGTGGCAGGACGAGGTGACGTGGTGGCAGCGCCGCTTCGATCCCAACGCCCGCCCTCGGTCGGACGAGGTGGTCGAGCAGCCGCGCTTTCGTCGGGGTGGCGTTCCAGTGCCAGGCGCCCCTTCGCCGCCCGCACCTCCGCCACCGCCGCCACCCCCGCCGCCTCCGGTCGCGGCGCCGCAGTCCGTGCCCATATCCGAAGATGCAGCAGCGCCGGTGGAGGGGCTCGGTCGTGGGCGGGGTGGCTCCAGCGAGGTCGTCGTGACCGGCTCGCGCATTGCCAACGGTAGCGCTACCGGGCGCGGCAGCATTCGCATCGCGGTCGACGCCTGGCGCCCGTCGCGCGACTATATCGATGCGTTCGATGCTGCCCCGGCGGAGTTCGAAGCGCGCTTCCTTGAATGGGAGCGGCAGGCGGGGGGCGTGCCGGCCTTTTACCTCGACACCGCCGACTGGCTGCAGCGGCGCGGGCATTCCGCGCGTGCGCGGGAGGTGCTGCTGTCCGGCCTCGATCTTCCCGTCGCCAACGCCGCGACCTTCGCGGCGGTCGCCTCGCGGCTCGAGCGGTGGGGCGGGGATGCCGACCTCGCCGTCAGCCTGCGCGAACGTTATGCCGCGCTCGATCCAGACCGGCCGCAGCCGAAACGGCTGCTGGCGCTCGCGCTGGCGCGGCGTGCGGCGCTGCGCGGTGCGAGTGCGCGCGCGGATCTGCAACGCGCGGTCGACCTGCTCACCGAAGTTGCTCTCACCACGCTCGACCCGCGCTGGGCGGGGATCGAGGTGATCGCGCTGCGTGAGGCGAACGCGCTGATCCCGCGGCTGCGCGCGCTGGGCGGTCAGGTGACGCTCGACCCGCGGCTGATCGCCAACCTCGACAGCGACGTGCGGGTGGTGGTCGATTGGGACCGCGACGCGACCGACCTCGACCTGTGGGTGGACGAGCCCAACGGCGAGCGGGTGATCTACTCCAACCCCCACAGCGCCATCGGCGGGCGGCTGTCGAACGACATGACCGACGGCTATGGCCCGGAGGAATATGTGCTGCGCCGCGCGCCTGGCGGTTCGTACCGGGTGAGCGCGAACGTCTTCGCCTCCGACCGGCTTGACCCCAACGGCCGCAGCCGCATGAGCGCACGGCTGATCCGCGACTTCGGCCGCCCGAACGAGCGCGAGGAAGCGATCGACTTCGACATCGGCAACGATGCGCGAACGCTCAGCATCGGCACCATCCGCGTCGACGGCCCGGTGCCCGCCCGGGTGGAGCCGACGCCGGTGCCGAGACCGCGCCCGCTGCCCCGGCGACGCTAGAAGAAGATACCCTCACCCCGACCCTCTCCCGGAGGGAGAGGGAGCAGAAAGCCCTCTCCCCCCGGGAGAGGGTTGGGTGAGGGTATCGCGCCAGCCCTCAATGAAAATCGCGGCTCTTCTGCCGCACCACGTCCTCCGGGTCCGCCCCACCGTCGAACGGCGCGTAATAGCCGCTGTTCGGGGCGGGGGCCCATTCGGGGACGACGGCAGGCCGATCCGACGGCGGAGCGGCGTCCCAATGCGGGCGGTCCTTTGACGGCACATGCCGCTGGCGGGTGACACCTGCTGGGGCCCAGCCGGCATCGCCGCGGTCGGGCGAGCCGGCGTGCGTCGCCCC
>CAKZIN010000066.1 GCA_936933955.1 uncultured Sphingopyxis sp.
CCAGGAGGGCGGTCTGGGCCTGGACGTCCCCTCCCCCCTGCCCCCCCCCCGCCAGCGCCGCCCGCCGCTCCACACATGGCCCTGCGCGTCGGCATGTTCGGCGAGGTCGAGGTAGCAGGCGCGCGTCGGCCGCGCTTCGATGCCGCGCCCCGCCGGGCCGCGCACGTGGAGGTAAGGGAGCGGCCCCGCCGGACCGTCGCGCAACGTCAGCGGGTGATTGGCATCGACCGCGACCAGCTCCCCCGTGGCGCAGCGCAGGGTGAGCGTCGCATCCTCTCCCTCGCCATCGAAGCGCGCTTCAACCGCGACCAGCGGCGCGTCCTCGACGGTGATCGCCATTTTCTCGCCCGGGGTGACGAGCACATAACTCCCGTCCGGCTCACGCCGCAGCACGCGCGCGAACAGGTTGACGAGCGCCGGGCGGCGGATCTCCCCGCCTTCGTGGAACCAGCGTCCCGCAGCGTCGATGCGGATGTCGATCGTCCCGCAATGCGCGGGATCCCACTGCTCCACCGGAGCGCCGGGCTGGTTCGCCGCTGCGAGCAGGTCGGCGAGCGGGCTGTCGGCGAAGTCGGGGAGCGGAGCGGACATGGGTGCGGTGTAGCGAAGCGCGCTGCGGGGGGCGAGGGGGTGGGGCTGGCTAAGCTGTGATGACGCGACGGCCGCAGGTTTCTCCTCTCGGGCTCCTGCGGAAGCAGGAGCCCGAGAGGAGCACATCACAACGCATGACTGCCCTGGGCTCCTGCTTCCGCAGGAGCACGTGGACCTCACCAGCCGCCGACGATCTCCCCCTTGACCGACGGAGCCCCACCACGCGCGAGCAGGCGGCGCGCTTCGAACGGTCCCGGCAACCGCCACCCCCCGGTCGCCTCCGCAGAGAAACCGAAGCGCGCGTAATATTCGGGGTCGCCGACCATCATCAGCGCTGGTGCGCCTCGCGCTTCCGCGTCGCCCAGCAACCGCGCCATCAGATCGGTGCCGAGCCCCTGCCCCTGCGCGCTCGGAGCCACCGCGACCGGCCCGACCAGCACCAGCGGAATCGAGCGGCCTTCATCGGCAACCAGCCGCACCGGCCAGCTCTGCAACGTCGCGATCAGCCCTGCGCCACCGCGCGCAGCGTAGGAAAGGTCGGGCAGCCATTCGAGGCCTTCGCGCACGCGATAGACGGTGCGCGCGCGGCGGTCCGGCCCGAACGCTGCATCGAGCAGCGCCTCCACCGCGGCCGCATCGCCGCGTTCCAGAGCCGTGATCTCGACCAGCGCCGCCCCCCTCGCTAAAGGCGCTGGCGCTTAGGGAGCGCGGGGCGGCTTGTCACGCGCGCGATGGGAGAGCCCCGGCCTTGCGCCACCCGGACGACCGCCTGCTGCTCGAAGTGCGCGACCTCGAAGTCGACGTGCTGACCGGCATCTATTCGGAGGAAACGCACCTCCCCCAGCCGCTGCGCATCGACGTGACGGCGGAGCTGGAGGTCGCGGATCGCTACGAGCCCGACACGCCGTTGGGCGCGTCGAAAAACTACATGGACCTGCACCATGCGGTGATGAGCTCGCTCCCCGCAGGCGGGCATTTCACGCTGGTGGAGGCGGTGGCGGAGCATGTCATCGATACGCTGTTCCTGCAGGACGATCGCGTCCGCGCGGTGGAGGTGCGGATCGTCAAGCTCGCCATCGCCAGCGCGGGCGAGCGCATCGGCATCCGGCTGAAGCGGCACCGGCCATGAGCGAGCCTCGCGGCGTGGCGCTGGTCACCGGCTCGCTTCACCGGGTGGGCGCGGTGATCGCGGCGACGCTCGCGCGCGGCGGCTGGACCCTGGCGCTGCACGCGCGCCACGCGGGCGAGGCGGACCCTGCGCTGGTCGACGCCCTGCGCGGCGCGGGCCAGGTCCCGCGGGTGTTCCTCGCCGACCTCGCCGAGCCGAACGGCGCGGACCGGCTGTTCGATGCGGTCAGCGGTGAGCTTGGAACGCCGGCACTGATCGTCAACAACGCCTCGCTGTTCGAGGAGGACGAGGTGGCAAGGCTCGACCCGCGGACCCTGGCGCAGACCTTTGCGGTGAACAGCATCGCCCCGGTGATGCTGGCGCGGCGGCTGGCGGGGCGGGCGGGGAGCGCGGTCGTCAACATCCTCGATCAGCGGGTCGCGATGCCGGTGCCTGACCAGATCGGCTACACCCTCTCCAAACAGGCGCTGTGGCAGGCGACTCGCACGCTGGCGGTGGCGCTGGCGCCGCACGTGCGGGTCAACGCCGTCGCGCCGGGCGTCACCCTCCCCGCGCATAATTACGAAAAGGGCCGGATGGAGCGGCTCGCCACGAAGATGCCGCTGCGGCGCCTGTCGACCCCGCAAGGGATCGCCGACGCAGTGCTCTACCTGGCGCAGGCGGAGGAGGTCAGCGGGCAGACGCTATGCGTCGATGGCGGCGCCAACCTCACCGGCTGGCCTCGCGATTTCGCCTATCTGTGAGATAGTTTCATTTGAAAGTTCAGGCTAAGTTCACACCAAAACGCGGTGTCGTTTCGTTGTCTTTCAGTGATTTAGCCTGTTAGCAGCGCAGCCGCCTCGACGGCAAGTTTTGGCGCCTGCTCATTTGATCAGCCCGATCTCCCGCAGGCGCTGCTTGAGGTAGTCGTCCGCCAAGATCGGCTCGGGATAGCGGTCGGGGTGGGTCGCATCGACGCAGCCGGGCAGCGTCGCAATCGGGAAGTCCGAGCGCAGGTGGAGGAAGAAGGGCATCGAATAGCGGCTGTGCGACGCCCGCGCGCCGTCGGGGTTGCGCACGCGGTGCGTGGTCGAGGGCAGGCGGTGGTTGGTGAGCCGCTGCAGCATGTCGCCGACATTGACCGCGAGCGCGCCTTCGGGCGGGCTCACCGCGAGCCAGCTGCCGTCGGGTTCGAGGATCTCGAGCCCCGCCTCTTCTGCGCCGAGCAGCAGGGTGATGAGGTTGATGTCCTCGTGCGCCTCCGCGCGAATGCCGACCGCGCTGCCCTCGACCGGCGGATAGTGGAGCAGGCGCAGCACGCTGTTGCCGTCGCGGGTCGGCTCGACGAACCAGTCGGGCGAGAGGTCGAGGTAGCGCGCGATCGCCGAGAGCAGCCGCGCTCCGACCCGGTCGAACTCCGCGAACATCGCCTCGAACGTCTCACGAAAGCCTGCGACTTCGTTCGGCCAGACATTGTTGGGATGCTGCGCGGCGAGCGGATGCCCCTCTGGCAGATCGCGCCCGACGTGCCAGAATTCCTTGAGGTCGACGACGCTCGCGCCCTTGGCGATCTCGGTCCCGAACGGCGTATAACCGCGCGCCCCGCCGGTGCCGGCGAGGTGATATTGCCGCTTGGTCGCGTCATCGAGCGCGAAATAGGCCTTGGTCACCGCCCAGGCGCGATCGACCAGCGCGGGGTCAAGCCCATGATCGCGCACCATCGCAAAGCCATATGTCGAGAAACTGTCGCCAAAGGCCTGCGCAAACGCCTCATCGCTCATCCCCTCGAGCGAGAGGACGGGTACCGCGCGGGCGCTGCTCGATGCATGAGCGGAGGATTGGACGGCGGTGTCGGTCATGGGGCTTTCCTGTGAACGCGCTGCCGGGCACAAGCGGCAGGTGAGTTGCATCGACCCTAGCGCTCTCCGGCGCCCGCGCAAGCTTCAGGCGGCAACGCTGATGGCGGCTGTC
>CAKZIN010000067.1 GCA_936933955.1 uncultured Sphingopyxis sp.
AGTCTTCTTCGGCACCCCGCCCTGGGGCACGGCGGAGGAGGCGAACCACCACCTGGTGGATGCCAGGCGGGACGCGGCGGGGCAGCTCTTCGGCCATCGCCGCTCCGGCCACCTGATGATCGTGACCGGCATCGGCGGGACCGTGCCGGCGGCGCAGGCGGCGGCGCGGGCGCGGGCGCGTTCGCTGCGCGCGCAGGCTGGTCTCGAGGCGGATCGTGCGGCGGCGATTTCGGAAGGCTCCGCCAGCCTCGACGCGCTGGTGACGACGCTCGAGGCGGCGGGCGCGGTGCGTGACGACCTGGCGGCGTTGCCGCCGCCGCAGCCGCGCCCGGTAGACTTCGCTGCGGCGCCGACATCGAACCTGGCGGAGGCCGCCCAAGCGCAGCCTCCACTCCCCTTTACCTACCGCGTGCCCGTGATTGGCCGGGTGGTGCGCGGCTTTGGTGCGGGGGAGGGTGCGCGCAAGGCGCGGGGTATCACCCTCGCCGTGGCGCCGGGCGCGCTGGTCGTGGCGCCCGCTGACGGTCGCGTCGCCTTCGCCGGACCGTTCCGCAGCTACGGACGCATTGTCATTCTCGACCATGGCGGCGGCTGGTCGAGCCTCCTCACCGGGCTGCTCGGGATCGACGTGGAGGTGGGTGACGAGCTCGCCCAAGGCCAGCCCATCGGCCGCGCCGCTCCCGCCGACCCGCGCGTCACGGTGGAACTTCGCCGGGGCGGGGAGCCGGTCGACATCGCCCTCTCCGGCGCAGATTGAGATGGTCACCCGTTCCTGCGCTCAACAGCTCTAACCTCTAACCACAGCAACCCGTTGACGTTGACGTGAACGTCAACTAACTGGGCGTAATCTTTGGCGAAGGGGCTTTCGCGGCACCGTTTTTGGCGGCAGAGCGTTCCCCATCCCATCCGCCCCCGAACCACCTCGGAGTGCTTCATGAAGACCCTCGTCGCCGTCAAGCGCGTGCTCGATTACAACGTGAAACCCAAGGTGAAGTCCGACGGCACCGGCGTCGACCTCGCCAACGTCAAGATGAGCATGAACCCGTTCGACGAAATCGCCGTCGAAGAGGCGGTGCGGCTCAAGGAAAAGGGCGTCGCGAGCGAAGTCGTGGTGGTGTCGATCGGCCCTGCGAAGTCGGCGGAAACGCTGCGCACCGCGCTCGCCATGGGCGCCGACCGCGCCGTGCATGTGCAGTGCGACGACGAGGTCGAACCGCTGGCGGTGGCCAAGATCCTCAAGGGCATCGCCGACGCCGAACAGCCGGGCCTTATCATCCTCGGCAAGCAGGCGATCGACGATGATTCGAACCAGGTCGGGCAGATGCTCGCGGCGCTGCTCGGGCGGCCGCAGGGCACGTTCGCCAACGAGATCAGCGTCGCCGGTAACGAGGTGACGGTGAAGCGGGAAATCGACGGCGGGCTCCAGACGGTCACGCTGCAGATGCCCGCGGTGGTCACCACCGACCTGCGGCTTAATGAACCGCGTTACCCTTCGCTGCCCAACATCATGAAGGCAAAGTCGAAGCCGCTCGAGGCTAAGACCGCCGCGGATTATGGCGTCGACATCAGCCCGCGCCTCACCACGCTGCGGGTCGACGAACCCCCCGTGCGCCAGGGCGGCGGTAAGGTCGGCTCGGTCGACGAGCTGGTTGCCAAGCTGAAGTCGCTGGGTGTCGCCTGACGCCGCGCCAATCCCTTTCGGACAGGAATTTCACAGATGAAAACTCTCGTTTGGGTCGAGCATGAAGGCGGCGCGATCAAGGACGCGACGCTGTCGGCGGTGACCGCGGCCTCGCAGCTGGGTGAGGTCCACCTGATCGTCGCGGGCGAAGGCGTCGGCGCGGTGGCGGACGCGGCGACCAAGATCGCTGGCGTGGGCAAGGTCCATGTCGCGGACGCGGCGGCCTACGCCCACGCGCTTCCCGAGAATGTCGCGCCGCTGATCGCGGAGCAGATGAGCCACCACGATGCCTTCGTTGCTGCGGCGACGACCACGGGCAAGAACATCGCCCCGCGCGTCGCGGCGCTGCTCGATGTGATGCAGGTCTCTGACATCATCTCGGTCGAGGGTGAGCGCACCTTCAAGCGGCCGATCTACGCCGGGAACGCAATCGCGACCGTGCAGGCGAACGATCCCAAACTCGTGCTGACCGTGCGCACCACCGGCTTCGACAAGGCGGCGCGTGAGGGCGGCAACGGCACGGTGGAGGCGATCAGCGGCGCGGGCGACACCGGCCTGTCGCGCTTCGACGGCGAGGAGCTCGCCAAGTCCGAGCGGCCCGAACTGACCAGCGCGCGAGTGATCGTTTCGGGCGGGCGCGCGCTCACTTCGGGCGACAAGTTCATGGAACTGATCGTGCCGCTCGCCGACAAGCTGCGCGCCGGCGTCGGCGCGAGCCGCGCTGCGGTCGACGCAGGCTATGTCCCCAACGATTACCAGGTGGGGCAGACGGGCAAGATCGTCGCGCCGGAGGTCTACATCGCCATCGGCATTTCGGGCGCGATCCAACACCTCGCGGGGATGAAGGACTCCAAGACGATCATCGCCATCAACAAGGACGCCGACGCCCCGATCTTCCAGATCGCCGATGTCGGACTCGTCGGTGACCTGTTCACGATCGTGCCCGAGCTGACGGCGAAGCTGTAGGTCGCAGGGGGGCGGCGGCGCCCCTCCGTGACTTGCCGCTGAGCTATAGAGTGAAAATGATCCGTCGCCTGAATACGCCGCGTGTCGGCTGACCGGCGGCGTCACGTGCCGCTTCGAACCGCGCGCGCTGGCGTATGACGCCGCATGTTCGCGCAGTGAGCGATGCGTCGGGCGCGGCGGTTTCGACCGCGCAGTCTACAACGCGCCCATCTACGGCGACCAGGATATTGACCACCATCTCCCCCGGTCGTTCGTCCTCGGACATGTCTTCGCTCACCACCCATGCCTCTTGCCCCCGTAGGGGTGTCGGCTTGAATGGGACCGGGCTCCCGTCCGTGCTGACATCGTAGGTGGTTCGCACGTTCCAGTGGCGGCGAAGGTCTTCCTGACAGTGATTGAGCTCGGTGAGCGCGCGACTGAGGTTGGCGGCGCCGAGCCGCAGCCGATTGCGGCGATCCTCGATCTCCAGACTGGTTGCGGAGGCCGGCAGGTTGGCTAGCGCATCGTCGGCAACGTACCAGCGGACGAACCGTTCAAGCTGGCCGTTCAGCGCCATGCGATAGCCCCGCGCCACGACTTCGCGTCCGGGGGAGGGGCGCATCGTCAATTCCGTCTGCGCATCACTGCCTTGCGCCAGGCCCGGTCCGGCGATGACCATGTCGATCGTGCCCAGCGCGACGCTCTTGGCTGCGCGTAGCACGACTGCCTGCTCGCCCGTGCCGAAAGTGCGCGTCAGAGCACACTGAGTTTCGCCATGGTCCACGGCCCACGGCCCAACCGCGGCTAGCTCGCGAAACGGCGGGCCCGGAGCGGGCGCTGCCGACAGAGATGGCGTGGCGGTCAGGAGCGGTGCGATGAGAAGGACGGTGCGCAGCATTGCCTAACGATAGGAGAACGGCGGTGACTGTCCAGAACGACGATTCGGCATTCTTCCGACGAGGTGCAAATGAAAAAAGGCCCGGGTAAAACCGGGCCTTTCTACATTTGAGCGAGCTTTGCGTCAGGGCTGACTGCCGGTTCGCGTGTGGTCGGCGCCGTGCTGAGCTTCCCAATTGTCGGGGTTCCGCTCGCCGAGCGGGGCTTGCTGCGACTGTGCGCCTCCGCTCTGCTGGCTGGCGATCGCCGCGTCCGGGTTGGCCTGCTGCTCGCGCGAGCCCGTCGCGCTGGCGTCATTGCCGGTGAGGCTCACGCCCGCGCTCCCGTCGGGGCCGACCGGGGGGCTATCGGAGGGCATGGCATCGTCGGGATTGCTCTGCCCGGCGCTGCCCTGCGGAGGAGTGCCACCCGCTTCGGGACGAACGCCCGTCTGGCCACCGCTGCCGGGCATCGCAGGCTGGGCTTGCTGCGCGGAGGTGGCGTCATGCGCCTGGCTCGCCCCGCGGTCGTTGTGGCCCTGGGGGATCGTCGCGTCGGCAGGCATCGCGCTCGCGGGGCCCTGCGGGGTATTGGCGGTGTTGGGTTCGGGGTTCTGCATCGCGTCTCTCCGTGCGGTCTGAGTTGGTGACCGTTCGGGAGATCAACGGGCGAGGGGAGGCTGGGTTGCCCTTCTCCGACAGCTGGAGGCCGAAATGAAAAGCCCCGCCGTGAAGCGGGGGCTCGGATGGTCGCCAGAGTCCGGCTCCATAAGCCGGGGAGCGGTGGCGCCGCCTCAAACGCCGCCACCGCACACCACGGACGCTTATTCGGGCTTCTGGATTCCCGCGGCGGCGAGCTTCGCCTTTACCGCGTCGTCATGTGCCTGCTCCTTCGCGCGCACCGCGTCCTTTTCCGCGCTGCTGCCCTGAGCTTCGGCGCCGGGCTTGCCGCCCTGATCGCCCTGCGGCTTCAGGTTGGCGCCTTCCGCGCCGCCACCGGTCATTCCACCCATCTTGTCTCTCCTCTCTTGGTGAGTTCGATCAAAGGCTTGCCGCCTGGAACGTATCGCACTGGCGCGGGTCGCCGGTCTGGTAGCCGCGCTGCAGCCAGCGCATCCGCTGTGCGCTGGTGCCGTGGGTGAAGCTCTCCGGCGACACGCGGCGTCCAGCCTGCTGCATCAGCGTATCGTCGCCGATCGCCTGAGCGGCGCGCATCGCTTCTTCGAGATCGCCCATCTCCATCACCGGCTGATTGGTGCGCGGCGTGCGGGCGCGGCTGGCCCAGACGCCGGCGTAACAGTCCGCCTGAAGCTCCATCATCACCTGCACCCGGTTGCCGTCGGCCTGGCTCGCACGAGCCTGCGCGCGACGGACCTGATCGGACACGCCGGTGATTGTCTGGATATGGTGCCCGACCTCATGCGCGATGACGTAGGCCTGCGCCGCGTCACCCGCTGCGCCAAAGCGCTGCGACAGCTCCTGGAAGAAGGCGGTGTCGAGGTACACGCCATTGTCGCTCGGGCAATAGAACGGCCCCATCGCCGACTGCGCCGCGCCGCAGCCCGACTGAGCGTTGCGGCTGTAGAAGTTGAGCGTCGTCGGCTGATACCGCGCGCCCTGCTGCTGGAAGATCTGCGTCCACACCTGTTCGGTCGAGGCGAGCACGCGGCTGCCGAACAGCTCCTCGGGCGTGTCGCCGACGACCGCGCCGCCGCTCCGTCCGCCCACCTGCGTCGTCGGCGCGCTGGAGGTCATGCCGCCGGAGAACAGCCCGCTATTCATCAGGAAGAAGCCGACGATCCCGATTAGCAGCATCGCGCCGCAGCCGAGCCGCCGCCCCAGCAGCAAAGGGAGGAAGTTAAACAGCAGACCGAACAGTCCGGCGCCGCCGCCCCCGCCGCCCCCGAAGCCCATGCCACCGCTGCCGCTGCCGAGGTCGCGGGTATTGGCACTCGGATCAAACTCGTCGAGCCGCATGCGGCCACTCCCCCTTCTCAACTTTGCTCGGTGCCGAGCATAGCCGATTGAACCCGCGACGGAAGCTTTCTATCCCGCCGCTAACGCTCAAAAGGAAACGCCCGTGACCGCTATCCCCATTTGCGCTCTCGCCGGGCGCCGCGCGCTCGTTACGGGCGGCACCAGCGGCATCGGCGCGGGCATCGCGCGGGCTCTGGCAGGGGCGGGCGCGGAGGTGATCGTCAACGGCTTTGGCGAGGCGGCGGCGATCGAGGCGCTGCTCGGCGATCTGGGGGAGGGCGCGCGCCACGACGCCAGCGACCTCACCGACGCGACCCAGATCGCGGCGATGATGGAGCGCGCCGGGCCGATCGACATCCTCGTCAACAATGCGGGGATGCAGCATGTCTCGCCGGTGGAGAGCTTTCCCGTCGAGCAGTGGGACCGCATCATCGCGCTCAACCTGACCGCCGCGTTCCACACCATCCGCGCGGCGCTGCCGGGGATGAAGGCGCGCGGGTGGGGTCGGATCGTCAACACTGGCAGCGCACACAGTCTGGTCGCGAGCCCCAATAAAAGCGCCTACGTTGCCGCCAAGCACGGCATCGCCGGCCTCACCAAGACCGTCGCGCTGGAGGCGGCGCAGAGCGGGGTCACGGTCAACACCATCAGCCCCGGCTATGTCTGGACGCCGCTGGTGGAGGCGCAGATCCCCGACACGATGGCCGCACGCGGGCTCAGCCGTGAGGCGGTGATGAACGACGTCCTCCTCGCCGCGCAGCCGACCAAGCGGTTCGTGAGTGTGGAGGAGGTCGCGTCCTTGGCGCTCTACCTATGCAGCGAAGGCGCCGCGTCGATCACCGGCGCCAACCTCAGCATGGATGGAGGCTGGACGGCGGCGTAGGCCAAGGCGAGCGCGGCCACGCCCGCGCGGTCGCCGCGCCGCGGCGACGCCGCAGGCCGGCCGGCGGGTGGCCGCAGGCCAGCCCGTCCGACGTCATGGGATTTACTCCCATGACGGCCCAACCGCTCACCCGCCACCACGTCGTCCCGGACCTGATCCAGGGCAGGGCGAACGTCCTTCGCCTCAAAGAGCGAAAGCCCAGCCCCGGATCAAGTCCGGGGCGACGATCAACCGGTCGCGACCGCCGCGAAAGTTCAGGCAAAGTTCACACCAAAAACCGCGCAACCGAGCCATTTCACCCACCCCCCTCTCCCCCCGGGAGAGGGGCCGGGGGTGAGGGCAGCCAGCCCCAACCCACAATCCGATCAACACCCACCGACCCCGTCGTCCCGAGCGAAGCGAAGCAACCCCCCCCCCCGCAGTTGCACGCGGAGCGAACCCGCGCCACGCTGCGTGGCATGACCAGCGACCGCACTCGACCCCGCCGCCCGATCATCGCCCTGACCGCAGCCGCCGCGGCGCTGGTGTTGGCAGGCTGCACCCCGGCGCGCGTTGCAGGCAACCGCGCCGCTGCGCCCGCAGGGCCCGAGACGGCGCGCACCACGCTTTCTCCGACCGAGGCGGATCGGGGGCGGCTGCGCGACTGGTACGGCGCTTGGGAAGAGGCGCTGCGCGCAGCTCGCGCCGCGGGGTATGGCGCGGCGATCGAGGCCGAGGGCGCGCTGCTCCAGCCGCTCGCCGCGCAGACGCGCCCGGTGCCGCCGCCGGGCGACTATCGCTGCCGCACGATCAAGCTGGGCGCGAAGCAGCCGGGGCTGCTCCCCTACATCGCCTATCCCTGGTTTCGTTGCCGGGTGAGCGTCGAGGGGGGCGTCACCCGCCTCGTCAAGCTGACCGGCTCACAGCGCCTCGCGGGCGAGATCGCCCCGCCAGAAGGCACCCGCGCCCGCTTCCTCGGCACGCTCGCGCTGGGCGATGAAACCACCCACCTCCCCTACGGCCGAGACCCCACCCGCGACATCGCCGGCTGGGTCGAACGCATCGGCGAAGGCCGCTGGCGCGTGGTGCAGCCGAGGCCGGCGTTCGAGAGCGTGGTGGATGTGTTGGAGATCAGATCGTAGAGATTAATCGTTGCGCCCCAAATACTCTCCAAACGCGATCGCCCCACCACTTTCAATCAGCGATATCTGCGATGCCAGATACTTTTCGGGTATGATATTACCGAAAAGTGCATCAATCTCCATTTCGTTGATTAGCCTGTCAGTTTCCGCGCGCTCATACGTCGACGGTATCAACAGCCAATGCGCGAAACGCGTCAGGTAATAAACATCGAAGGTCGAAAGCCTTTCACACCTCTGGGCATCAGTGAAAGCTCGTACCCTGAAGTGTTCTCCAACACATTTCTCGAGGTCGGAAATAGAGTCTCCAAATAGGCCTTCGGCCATCCAAATATGCCGCTCAACTTCCCAAGCTCCAGAGCGTGCAATGTACGCATTAGTCGAGCTGAGCTCGTAGGAACATGGCTCATTAAGCCTGCCTGTCGCAGCCCGTTCCAGACACAAAAAGTTTCGTCTTAATTCTTTTTCAGCATCCTGCCTTAGCTGTTCATCCGTTTTCTCCGACGGCCAAAACGAAACAACGGACAGGAATAAAGAAAGAATGCCTAGCACGAGCCCAACGAATGAGTACTTACTAGGAAGAGTCCAATTTCGATATTGTCTATAAGTGGGCAGCACTAGCCTTCGACTCACTCCGCCGCGACGCCCGCGAACATATCCGGCTCGCCCTCACCCTCGCCGGCGTCGTTCGCGCTCTCACTCCCCCGCGCCTTCAAACGCGAGTCGAAGCTCGACCAGACCTGGTTCCAGTCGCCGCGGGTGGCGGCCTTGCTGTATTCGGTGGCGCGGGTTTCGAAGAAGTTGGCGTGCTCCACCCCGTTCAGCAGCGGCGTCAGCCACGGCAGCGGGTGTTCGTCGACCATGTAGATCGCCGGCAGGCCGAGCTGGCTCAGCCGCCAGTCGGCGATGTAGCGGATATACTTCTTGATCTCCTTGGGCGTCATGCCGGGGACCGGGCCCATCTCAAAGGCGAGGTCGATGAACGCGTCCTCCAGCCGCACCGTCGTCTGGCACATGTCCATGATGTCGTCGCGGACCGATTTGGTCATGCACTGCCGCTCGGCGCAGAATGCGTGGAACAGCTTGATGATGCCTTCGCAGTGGAGGCTCTCGTCGCGCACCGACCAGCTGACGATCTGCCCCATGCCCTTCATCTTGTTGAAGCGCGGGAAGTTCATCAGCATCGCGAACGACGCGAATAGCTGCAGCCCTTCGGTGAAGCCGCCGAACATCGCCAGCGTCTTCGCAATGTCCTCGTCGGTGTCGACGCCGAAGTTCTGCAGATAATCGTGCTTGTCCTTCATCTCGGCATATTCGAGGAAGGCGCCATATTCGCTTTCGGGCATGCCGATGGTGTCGAGCAGGTGCGAATAGGCCGCGATGTGCACCGTCTCCATGTTGGAGAAGGCGGTCAGCATCATCTTGATCTCGGTCGGCTTGAACACGCGGCCATATTTTTCGTGGTAGCAGTCCTGCACCTCGACGTCGGCTTGGGTGAAGAAGCGAAAGATCTGCGTCAGGAGGTTGCGCTCATGTTCGCTGATCTTCTGCGCCCAGTCGCGGCAATCCTCCCCCAGCGGTACCTCTTCGGGCATCCAGTGGATCTGCTGCTGGCGCTTCCAGAAGTCGTACGCCCACGGATATTCGAACGGCTTGTAGGTCTTGCGGGCTTCGAGGAGGGACATGGGCTTGGGCCTTCGGTTCGGGTGAGTCGCTTGGGGTCAGATATAGGACGCGATGAGCGGCCAGTTGAGGGCGATGTTGAGCACCAGCATCGCGATGCTGACGCCGACCTGGATCCGCCCGACGTTGCGCAGCGCGGCGCCACGCGGGTCATCCGGGCCCGCAGCACCCGCCGCACGCAGCTTGGCGAGGCCGGCAAGGAGCTGCCACACCGCCAGCGCGGCGATGATGAGGAGGAGGATGATCATGGGTGGGGCTCCATCGTCGCTTCGCGTTGACCGTGGGGCGCGATGACCCTCACCCTCCCGGCGCTGCGCGCCTCCTTCCCTCTCCCGGTGGGAGAGGGATGTTCGCCCTCTCCCATCGGGAGAGGGAGGGGCCCACGCGCAGCGTGGGAGGGTGAGGGCCCGAGTGCGTTCGCGATCGCCGCATGAGCGCCCTCCGGGTTGGCGAGCACATCGTTGTTCCACAGCCGCAGCACGCGGTAGCCTTCGCGCTCGATGAACGCGGTGCGGCGCGCGTCGTACGCCTGAGCTTCGGCGTGCTGGCCGCCGTCGACTTCGATCACCAACCTGGCGCGGTGGCTGAGGAAGTCGGCGAAATACGGGCCGATCGGCACCTGCCGGCGGAAGCGGCGGTCGGGAAAGCTTTCGCGCAGCATTGCCCACAGCGCACGCTCGGCGTCGGTGGCGTCGCGGCGGAGGGTGCGGGCGCGAGTGACGGTGCCGGGGGGTTGGTTGGCGTAGGCGCGCATGGCCCTCACCCTCCCGGCGCTGCGCGCCTCCCTCCCTCTCCCGGTGGGAGAGGGAGGGGCCCGCGCGGAGCGTGGGAGGGTGAGGGCATCGCCCCCATCACTGACACGCCAGGCATTCGTCGTAGTTGGTGACCTCAACCTGGATCACCGGGGCCTCCGCGGTGTTGTCCGCCTCCACGCCGCCGGCGAAACCGGCGCGCTGCACCGACTTCGAGCGCAGGTAATAGAGCGACTTGATCCCCAGCTCCCACGCGCGGAAGTGGAGCATCATCAGGTCCCATTTCTCGACGTCGGCGGGGATGAACAGGTTCAGCGACTGCGCCTGGTCGATGTAGGGCGTGCGGTCGGCGGCGAGTTCGAGGAGCCAGCGCTGGTCGATCTCGAAGCTCGTCTTGAACACGTCCTTTTCCTCGGGCTCGAGGAAGTCGAGGTGCGCGACGCTGCCGCCCTTTTCGAGGATCGAGTTCCACACCGCGTCGCTGTTCTTGGCCTTGGCGATCAGCAACTTCTCAAGGTGCGGATTGCGGATGGCGAAGCTGCCCGACAGCGTCTTGTGGGTGTAGATATTGGCCGGAATGGGCTCGATGCAGGCAGAGGTGCCGCCGGCGATGATCGAAATCGACGCGGTCGGCGCGATCGCCATCTTGCAGCTGAAACGCTCCATCACCCCCTGGTCGGCGGCATCGGGGCACGGGCCGCGTTCGTTGGCGAGCAGCATCGAGGCTTCGTCCACCTGCGCCCGCACGTGGCGGAAAATGCGCAGGTTCCAGCTCTTGGCCATCGCGCCCTCGAACGGCAGCCCGCGCGCCTGGAGGAAGCTATGGAAGCCCATTACGCCGAGGCCGACCGAACGTTCGCGCGAGGCGCTGTACTTCGCCCGCGCCATCTCCGGGGGCGCGCGGTCGATGTAATCCTGCAGCACATTGTCGAGGAAGCGCATGACGTCCTCGATGAACTGCTTGTCCTGCGACCAGTCGTCCCAGGTCTCGAGGTTGAGCGAGGAGAGGCAGCACACCGCGGTGCGATCCTGCCCGAGATGGTCGACCCCGGTCGGCAGCGTGATTTCGCTGCACAGGTTGGAGGTGGTGACCTTCAACCCCAGGTCGCGGTGATGCTTGGGCATCGTCCGGTTCACCTGGTCGATGAAGATGATGTACGGCTCACCCGTCGCGAGGCGGGTTTCGACGAGCTTCTGGAACAGCGAGCGCGCATCGACGCGGCCGCGCTCCGACCCGTCGCGGGGGGAGGTGAGCGCAAAGTCGGTGCCGTCGCGCACCGCCTCCATGAAGGCGTCGGTGATGAGGACGCCGTGGTGGAGATTCAGCGCCTTCCTATTGAAGTCGCCCGACGGCTTGCGGATTTCGAGGAACTCCTCGATCTCCGGGTGGCTGATGTCGAGGTAGCAGGCCGCCGAGCCGCGTCGCAGCGAACCCTGGCTGATGGCGAGCGTCAGGCTGTCCATCACGCGCACGAAGGGAATGATGCCGCTGGTCTTGCCGTTCAAACCGACTGGCTCGCCAATGCCGCGGACGTGGCCCCAATAGGTGCCGATCCCGCCCCCGCGCGAGGCGAGCCAGACATTCTCGTTCCAGGTGTTGACGATCCCTTCGAGGCTGTCGCTCACCGAATTGAGGTAGCAGCTGATGGGGAGGCCGCGCCCCGTGCCGCCGTTCGACAGTACCGGCGTCGCGGGCATGAACCACAACCGGCTGATATAGTCATAGACGCGCTGCGCATGGCCCTGATCGTCGGCGTAAGCTGCGGCGACGCGAGCGAACAAATCCTGATAGGATTCGCCCGGCAGCAGGTAGCGGTCCTCGAGCGTGTCCTTGCCGAAGTCGGTCAGCAACGCATCGCGGCTGGCGTCGGTCACCACGTCGAAGCGGCGCGCGGCGATGCTGCTGGATGAGAGCGGCTCCGCCTTGGCGGCGGTTGCGGTGGCGACCAGCGATGCGTTCATCGCCGCCAGCGCCGCGTCCGCGTCGGTGCCTCCGCCGTCAGCGGTTGCCGGGCGCTCGTCGAGCCGGGTTGCCATTGCGTATCCCTCCATCGTGCCGGGCGCGCCATCGGCGCCTTCGCCGCGCGTCGCGGCCGTGTCCCGAAAGTCCATCGTCTCACCCCCACCTGTGGCAGGCGAACCGATGAGTCGCCAGCCCTTTTGTTCTATGTTCGTTCGCGAGCGGTCAGGAGTGGCGGAAAATCAAGTAAATCCGCCTAAACCACAAGCTATAGCGTTCGTCTTCGCGAACAACCGCTACAGATTGTGGAAAGCGCCTCGCGGGATCAAGCCCCTTGATGCGGTCGTCGGCTCCACCGAGTCTCACCCGGTCAGCTTTGCGGCGCAGCGACGCGTGGACCAAGCAGGCTTTGCCGCGCTGGCAAGGTGAACATTGGGCTAACAAAAAATTTTGCTCTGACGCCTCCCGCATATGGGGGGTGTGACGTCCGGGTAACAGTGCTTGAACAGCGAGCGGGGGCGGCGCAGACTGACGCCCTCATCAGGCAGGGGCGGTGCGATGCGGGGTTGGAATTGGTGTGTCCTGGCGCTGTTGGCGGGCGGCGCCGCAGCCTTTCCGAGCGCCGCGCACGCGAGTGCGGATACCGGCTGCGAGCCGAACTGGACACTGGCGCAGCGCAGCTTCGATCCCTGCAGCAGCCGCGCCTTCTTGAGCCCGGCGAACGACACGCGCGTCAACCTCGCCATGCTGCTGCACGACCGGCACGGCGCGCTGGGGATGGCGATTCGCCCGACCTTCTTCGAAGGCGAGCGGCGGTCCAATGCGACCGGCTTCGACTGGGCGACCTACCTCGCCACGGTCGCCACCATTCCGCCCGAGCCGCCCTATGACGAAGCCGCCGCTGCAGAGGATCTGAGCGCGACCCGCTGCCACAGCAACGTCAGCGGCCGCGAAGCCTTTATCGCCGCGCTGCGCGGGGCGCGGATGAGCGATGCCGACCGCAGCACGCTCGCGGCGGCGCGGCGGGCGCTCGACCCCAAATGCGTCGACGACGGCAGCGCGGCACCGGTCGCGCGCCCCGACGTCGCCGCCGGCGATGCGAGCGCGTTCGCGAGCTACCTCGACGGGGCACGCGCCTTTTATCGCGGCGACTGGGCGGCGGCCGCGCGTGCCTTCGGTGCGATCGGAGCGACGAGCAGTTCCTGGCTCAACGAGGCGGCGAGCTACATGGCGATGCGCGTGGCGATCAACGTCGCGCTCGAAGGTTCGGTGGACGAGTGGGGCAACGTCGACCCGGCACTGGCAAAACCTGCGCACGTGGCGGCGATGGACCGCGCGCTCGCCGAGTATCTGCGGGCCTGGCCGAACGGACGCTACAGCGGCTCGGCCAAGGGGCTGGCGCGGCGCGCGGACTGGCTGTCCGGGCGCAAGGGCGCGTTGCTGCGCCGCTATGCCGATGCGTTCGCGCAAGGGCGCGACCCCGCGGGCGGAAGCCTCGCGCAGTTGGTGCAGGAGTTCGATATCAAGGCCGACGCCGCGCTCACTCCGGCGAGCGCGCCCGACGCCATGCTGCTGGCGGTCGCCGACCTGCGCGCAATGCGTGCGCCGTCGGAGCGGAGCGACGGTGCCCCAGCCACGACCATCACGCGAGCGGAGATCGAAGGCCAGGCGGCACGCTTTGCCGGTGCCGAAGCGCTCTATGGCTATGTGAAGGCGGCGCACGCGCTCTACGTCGAGGGTGCGCCGGGCCGCGTGGCGGCCTTGATCCCGGCGTCGGGCGACGGTCGCGGCGCGGTCGCTTATTCGAGGCGGCTGCTGCGCACGCTGGCGGCCGACATGCTGCGTGGAGCCACGTCGCGCGAACAATGGTCGGCGCTGATCGACGCCGCCGACACGCCTCTGCAGCGCGGCAGCGCCGAACTCGGCCTCGCCATGTTCGAAGAGCGGCGCGGCGAGCTGGGCCGGGTGTTCGCGTCGGGCTCCAAGGTACGCGATCCGGGCATCCGGGCGCAGCTGATCAGCTTCAGCGCTGGCCCGGCGCTGCTCGAACAAGTGGCTGGCGGCAACGGGACCGCAGAGGAGCGCGCGCTGGCGCGGGGTGTGTGGCTCTACAAATCGCTGTTCGCGGGGCGCTATGCCGAGCTTGCGGGCAAGATCGACCGCTATGCTGTTGCCGCTCCGCGGATCGAGGGCGCGAGCGCGGCGCCGTTGCCGATCGAGCCGGGCAATTTCGCATGGAGCGGCTCCCGTGCGGGGGCGAGCGGTATCGACTGTCCTTCGCTCGGCGCGGTGACCCGGACGCTGGCGCAGAGCCCGCAGAACGCGGGCGCTCTGCTGTGCCTGGGTGAATTCCTGCGCCTCACCGAAGGCGATTCGCTGTGGGGTCCGCGCGGGCTGATCACCGACCGGCCCGAACCCGACGAGCTGGGCGGCGCGGGCGATGGTTGGCAGCGGCCGACCGCACCGACCTGGTTCAGCCGCCTGCGCGCCTATCGACAGATCATCGCCAACCCGGCGAGCCCCTCCGACGCGCGCGCCTATGCGCTCTACCGCGCCTATCATTGCTATGCGCCGTCGGGGAACAACAGCTGCGATGGTAGCCAGGACCCGGTGAGCCAGCGTCGGGCGTGGTTCAACGAGCTCAAGCGCCGCTATCCGCAGACCCGCTGGGCGCGCGCCGCGACCGTCTACTGGTGAGGCTGCGGTGCGTCGCGCTGGCGCTGATGCTTGGGCTGGCGGGGTGCGAGCGCAGCGCGCCGGCTGAGCGCGTCTCTCGCGCGGATCACAACGCCTTCTGGCTGTGGGCGGGGATCAGTCCCGATCCCGCCACTGCATCACGCGCAGCGCGCATTTACGCACTCGCGGGGGAGGTGCTGGCGGCGTCGCCCGACCGCATCGCCTCGCGCCGGGTCGCGCCACCGCGCGGGGTAAAGGCGCAGCTCTACCTCACCTACCGGTTGGAGACGCTGGACATCGAGCCTGCGGTGGTGCCGCAGATGCGGGCGGAGCTGGCCCGCTGGCGGGGCGCGTCCGACCATGTCGCGGGCATCCAGATCGACTTCGACAGCGGCACCCGCGGGCTCGATCGCTACGCGTCGTTTCTGGCGGAGCTCGACCGCGCGCTGGGGCCGGGGGTCGAGCTGTCGGTCACCGGGCTCTACGACTGGGCGTCGCAGGGCGACCCGGCGGCGCTGCGCGCGATCGGTGCGCATGTCGAGGAGCTGGTGGTGCAGACGTACCAGGGGCGCTCCACGGTGGCGAATGCGGACCGCTACGGACCGGGCCTATCGCGCGTGCCGATCCCGTTTCGCGTCGGGCTGGTCGAGGGCGGCGAGTGGCGTGAGCCGCCCGGACTGCGCATCAATCCACGCTTTCGCGGTTACGTGGTGTTCCTGACGCGTTAGGGGAGGCGGGCGCATCCTCACCGCCTGATGAACCAAGTCGCCCTCAGTCACGCGTGCCCCTGCGCAGGGGCACGAGGACGGATTACCGCGGCGGGCGGGCGGCGCGGGGGTCTGGGAGGGGGGCGTTCGGGTCGTTAGCG
>CAKZIN010000068.1 GCA_936933955.1 uncultured Sphingopyxis sp.
GCCAATCATCCGCGCCGATCGCCAGCCGCGCCCAGCGCGCGCGCTCGACGATGCGCGCGAGCGTCGCAAAGGCACCACGCGGCTGCGGCGGCACATCGCCCAGCACCGCAATCGCACGCGCGGTGTCGGCGGGGGTGAGCGCGGCAGGGCGGCGGCGCGATATCTCCTCGACGCTGCGGGTGAGCAACAGCTGCGCCGCCTCCCCAAAGCGCCCGCTCGCCGCCAGCGCATCCGCCTCCGCCAGCAGATCGCGTGCGACGGCGTCGTCGAACGGCTCGAATGCGGGCTCGGTCGCGCCGCGCGGGCGCCGTCGCCGCCAGCGATCGACCCAGTCGCGGAACGCCGGGATGAGCACATAGGCGAGCGCCGCCACCGCCGCCGCGCCGAGCAGCCACAGCAGCGGCTTGAACAGGAAGGCGACCGCCTTGCCGATGCTCTCGAGCAATGAGATCAGCCAGCGCGGCGTATCGCGGCGCGGTTGCGCGAGGCGGGGACCGGGCAGCTGCGTCTGGAAATCCCCGCTCGCCACGGCGGCCGCGCGGGCGCGTTCGATGGCGCCGGGGTCGATGCTCTGTGGTGGTCTGGCGCTCTCGACGCTTGTCGTGGGAGGGGTCGGCACCTTTGCCTCAGCGAGCGACGGCGCGAGTGCGCACGCCAGCAGCACCAGCGCGGCCCTGCGCCTGCTCACCAGAAAAACCCGCCCCCGCATCGCCCGGCAAGGTGGCGGGGCAGGCCCCGTGGCGCAATCGAAACTTTCGGCTGGGAGGGGCGCGTTTAAACGGCTTCGCTGCGCTCGCAATGACGAGGGGGGAGGGCCGGGCTCTCCCCTCCCCTCGTGGGGAGGGGTAGGGGTGGGGGCCCGCTCGCGTCTGCGAGCGGAGGAGACTCGTTTCGGCGGTTGCGTGAGAGTTTTTCACGAGCCGCAGACGCTGCTCGCCCCCCACCCCCGGCCCCTCCCCACAAGGGGGAGGGGGGGGAGGCGAAGCTCATTTCACCTTCGTAACCGCGCTGTTCACCGCACCGGCGTGCGCATGAACGCGGCGGCTCAGTTCCGTTCATGTTGGAGGTGGCAGCGGGAAGCCTGTTTCTCGAAGGGAAGGATTTCACATGACCGCTCGTCCGCTGCTGGCGCTCGCCGCCGCCGCTTCGGTGCTTACCGCCACTACGCCCGCCATGGCGCATCCGGGTCGCGGTCACGCCCGCGGCCATGCCCACGCGCCAGGACAGCAGATGCGCTACATGCAGACCGAGCAGGGCCGCGTCGGATACTGGCGCGGTGACGACGGGCGCTACCATTGCCGCCGCGCCAATGGCACCACGGGGCTGATCGTGGGCGCGGCGGGCGGGGCCCTCGTCGGTCGAGCGATCGACGGCGGGCGCGACCGCACCGTCGGCACCATCCTCGGCGCAGCAGGCGGCGCGCTGCTGGGTCGCGAAGTCGATCGCAGCATCAGCTGCCGCTGATTTAGCGAACGCTTCCGAAGGCGCGGGGCCCCCTTGCGAAAGCGGGGCCCCGCGGCTGCCGGCTCCTCGGGGCGCTGCTCACGTTTGACGCCGCCGGAAATGGGCTCCTGCCTTCGCAGGAGCCCTATTTGTTTTCCGGCTTGCCCCGCGCAATCAGCGGCAGTCCATCAGCCCCTTCGCCTGACCCCCAAGCTGCGCGAGCATCGCGGCGGAGGGGTGCGGCTGCGTCTGCGCGCGGGTGACGAAGGCCTTGAGCCGTTCGACGCGCGCGGCGTTGCGCTGGAGCCAGCCTTGCGCCGCGGCCATCGGCTCTCCGCCCAGCCGCTGGAGCAGGTCGAGGCGGATCTCCGCAAAGTCGCGCGACAGGCCTGCCACCAGCAGCCGCTCCCACGGGTCGGAGGGCGACGCCGCCATCGCCGCGCCCTGCGCCCAGTCGAGCCCGGTCGCCTGCCCGAGCAGCCCGAACGCCTGCGTCAGCGCCTTCACGTCCGCGCCGTTCTCCCGCGATAGCGCGACGAGGCCCATCGCACCGTCGATCTCCGCCAGGCGCACCACGCGGTTGGCGAGGTCGGTATCGACACCGGCCGTCGCCAGACGCCCGCGGAAGCTCGCCGCTGCTTCGCGCCCGTGGCGTTCGAGCAGCTGGTCGCTCGCCATTTCGAGCGCGTCCACCCCGGCCTGCAACTGCGCCACGCAATCGGCGAGGCTGCGGTCGGGATCGGCATGGCGCAGCAGGTCCGCCATGTGCGCGCGCACCTCCACCGCCACGTCGCGGTAAAGCCCCAGCCGCACCGGTTCGGGCAGCGGCGCCGCGTCGATGTCGCGCCACAGCGCGGGGAGGTCGAGCAGCCGTTCGGCGACGACGAATGCCTCCGCCACCTCGCCCGGGCTGACGCCTTCTTCCTCGGCGAGTTCGAACGGATGGACGAAGCCCAGCCGGTTGACGAGCCGATTGGCGACCTTGGTCGCGACGATCTCCCGCCGCAGCTGGTGGGCGAGGATCGCGTCGCGTTCGCACGCCTGCATTTCACGCGGGAAAGCGGCGAGCAGCTCGTCGTCCATCAGCGCATCGTCGCCGAGACGCCCTTGCTCGGCGCTTTCCTGGAGGGCGAGCTTGGCGGTCGCCATCACCACCGCCAGCTCGGGCCGGGTTAGCCCGCGGCCGTCCTGCGCGCGGCGGAGATATTCATCGTCGCGCGCCAGCCCCTCGACATTGCGGTCGAGCCGGCCTTCCTCCTCGAAGCGGCCGATCAGCCGGACTACCGCGGGGGCGGCGGCCGCGCCCTCCCCTTCTGCGATCGACAGCGCCAGCGCCTGCGCGCGGTTGTCGGCGAGCACCAGCTCCGCGACCTCGTCGGTCATGCTTTCGAGCAGGCGGTTGCGATCGTCGAGCGCGAGCCGTCCGGCGCGCATCTCGGCGTTGAGCGCGATCTTGATGTTGACCTCGTTATCCGAACAATCGACGCCCGCCGAATTGTCGATGAAGTCGGTGTTGATGCGCCCGCCGCCGCTCGCGAAGGCGATGCGCGCGGCCTGGGTGACGCCGAGGTTGGCGCCTTCGCCGACGACCTTGGCGCGCAGCTCCTCCGCATCGACGCGGTGGCGGTCGTTGGCGGGGTCGCCGACCGCGGCGTTATTTTCCGCCGCCGCCTTTACATAAGTGCCGATGCCGCCGAACCACAGCAGGTCGACGCGCGCCTTGAGGATCGCGCTGATGAGCGAGGTCGGGTCGATCTCCTCCACGTCGAGGTCGAGCATCGCGCGCACCTCGGGCGTCAGCGGGATCGACTTCTGCGAGCGCGGGAACACGCCGCCGCCTGCGGAAATGAGCGCGGGATCATAGTCCGCCCAGCTCGACCGCGGCAGTTCGAACAGCCGCTTGCGCTCCGCCCAGCCTTTCGCCGCATCGGGGGTCGGGTCGAGGAAGATGTGGCGGTGGTCGAAGGCGGCGACCAGCTCGATCGCCTGGCTGAGCAGCATGCCGTTGCCGAACACGTCGCCCGACATGTCTCCGACGCCCGCGACGCGCACCGCTTCGGTTTGCACGTCGATGCCCATTTCGCGGAAGTGGCGCTGGACCGAGATCCAAGCGCCCTTGGCGGTGATGCCCATCGCCTTGTGGTCGTAGCCATTGGAGCCACCGCTGGCGAAGGCATCGCCCAGCCAGAAGTCCCGCTCCAGCGCGATGGCGTTGGCGACGTCAGAAAAGCTGGCGGTGCCCTTGTCGGCGGCGACCACGAAATAGGGATCGTCGCTGTCGCGGCGCACTACGCCCTGCGGCGGCACCACCGCGCCATCGACGCGGTTGTCGGTGATCGACAGCAGCGCGCGGATGAACACGCGGTAGCATTCGGTCCCCTCCGCCAGCCACGCATCGCGATCGGCGGCGGGATCGGGCAGGCGTTTTGGGTGGAAGCCGCCCTTGGCCCCCGTCGGCACGATGACCGCGTTCTTGACCCGCTGCGCCTTCATCAGGCCGAGGATTTCGGTGCGGAAATCGTCGCGGCGGTCGGACCAGCGCAGCCCCCCGCGCGCGACGGGTCCGGCGCGCAGGTGAATGCCCTCCACCCGCGGCGAATAGACCCAGATCTCCCGCCACGGCAGCGGGCGGGGGAGGCCAGGCACTTTCGCGCTGTCGATCTTGAAGGCGAGCGCTTCGGCGCCCGCGGGGACGAAGGCGTTGGTGCGCAGCGTCGCTTCGATGAGCGCGCTCATCTGCCGGAGGATGCGGTCCTCGTCGATCGCCGCGACCTTGGCGAGCCCGTCGGCGATGGTCGCGCGAGCGGCGGTAGCGGCGTCGTCCGACAGCGCGGCGGGATCGTGCAGCGCGCGGAACAGCGCAACGAGGCCGCGCGTCACCTCTGGCGCATTGCGCAGCGCCTGCACCACCGTCGGCAGCGAATAGGGAAGTCCCCCCTGCCGCAGATAGCGGAACCACGCGCGCAGCCAGACGACGCTGACCGGGTCGAGCCCGGCGGCGACGATCAGCTGGTTGAACGCGTCATTTTCCGCGCGGTCGAGCAGCACGTCGGCAAGCGCCGCTTCGACCACGCCGACGCGGTCCCCCTCCACCGTGCGCCCGCCCGAGACGGTGAGGTCGTGGATGTAGCTTTTCGCATCGTCGGTGAGCGCGGTCGGCAGCTCGGTATCGACGGTGTAACCGAAATTCTCGAGCGTGGGCACGAGCCGCGACAGCGACAGCGCGCCGCCCTGGTGATAGACCTTCAGCCGCGTCGTCTCCCCCGTGCCGAGCAGGCGCACGTCGATCCCGCGCGCCGGGCCCATCTCGCGCAAGCGCATGACGTCGGCGGCCGCATCTTCCGGCGCGTGACTGATGCGGTAGGTCTGCGGGAACACGCCGGCGAAGCGATGCGCGAGGACGCTGGCGCGGCCTGAATCGTCGAAGCGTGCCAGCTCCGCCTCGATCCCCGGCTCCCAGCCGCGCACCAGCTGTTCGAGCGCCGCGTTGAGGCGCTCCACGTCCGGCGCGCGCCCGCCGCCGCGCAGGTCGTAGGTGTAGCGGATCAGTGCGACGCCGCTCTCTTCCATCGAGATGGTCCAGCTGAGCAGCTTGCCGCCGGCTTCCTGGGCGAGCAGCTCCGCGATCTGCTGGCGGCGCGCGGTCGACAGCTCGTCGCGCGGCAGCCAGACGAAGGCGAACAGGTGCCGCTCGAGCGGGGAGGCGATGAACGCGACCTTGGGGCGGGGGCGGTCATCGATCGACATCGCCGCCAGCGCCAGCGCCTCCACCTGCGCATCGTCGCTCGCCACCATCAGGTCGTGCGGCAGGCGGGTGAGCACGTGCGCCAGCGCCTTCCCGGCGTGGCCTGCCGGGTCGAACCCGAACTTCGTCGCCATGTCGGTGAGGCGGCGGCGCAGCACCGGCACCTTGTCGGGCGCGGTGTTGAGCGCGGCGCTGGTCCACAGCCCCGCGTGGATCGACAGCGCGGCGACCCGCCCCCCCTCGCGCACCGGCACGAGGATCACGTCGAGCAGCACGCGGCGGTGGACCGTTGCCATGCGGTTCGATTTGACCAGCAGCAGCGGCGCGCCGCTCCCCTCGAGCTGCGCGAAGGCGGCTTCGAGCGTGGCGGGGGCGAGCAGCGGCTCTCCGTCCGCACCGTCCCGACAAAGGCCGAGCCCGGAGCCAGCCGCACCGTCGCGGCTGCGCAGTTCGTGGCCGAGCTGGGTGAAGTTGCGGTCGAGGAACCAGCGCAGCAGCTCCGCCTCCTCGCCGCTGCCGAGCCGGTCAATGTCGGCGCGCATTGCGCCCTGCATCGCGGTCCAGTCGGTGACCGCCGCGCGCACGTCGGCGAGCACGCGCTCGATGCTTTCGACCAGGTGCCGGCGTTCGTGCGCTCCGACCCGCTGAAGTTCGAGGTAAATCATCGACTCGCGCGTCGACCCCGAACCGATCGCGGTCAGCGCACCGCTCGAGTCACGCTCGACCGAGACGACCGGGTGCAGCACGCCGACGACCACCACGCCCGCATCGGCAATGGCGCCGGCGACGCTGTCGACCAGGAAGGGCATGTCGTCGTTGACGATGGCGAGCCGCATGTGTCGCGCGCTCCCCTGGCCTTCGCGCGAGCTTTCGAGGCGCAGGTTGGGCTTGCCCGGCTGGCGACGTGCTGCGGTTTCAGCGAGGAACGCCGCCGCCGCGTCCCATTCGCCCGGGTCGAGCTCGCTCGCTTCGTCGGGGAGCGCGCTCGCTTCGAGTGCGGCCCGCAGCGCCGTGACGATGCCGGGGGGCGGCGCGGCCTCCGCAGTTGCGGGGATGCTCGCGCTCGTCACGTCTTCGGCCATGCTGCTCGCTCGGATGATTGCGCCGGGATCGGCTGGAATGAGGCGCGCCATGCACCCGGCGCGCACAGGGCTCAACCCCCGAGGGTGCCGCACGGCTGCGTCCGGATCGCGCTTCGCACGTTTGGGGGGCCATGCCTCTGACCCCCGCGCCGCTCACAACTGCCCGTACAATCGTGGTGATTTCGGATCGGGTCGAGGGTTGGCCACCGCGCGAAGGGCCGGGCGCGGCAATCGAAATGCACCGCGCGCGCTTGAAGGAGCTGGGTGCCGAACAGCAACCGTGGACCGCGCTCACCCCGGACGAGGCAGTCGCACCAGTAGAAGTCGTGGGCGGTTATCTCGAACGCCTCCCGCTCAGCCTCATTGCCACAGGCGCCTATGACCGCGCGGAAATCTGGCACCATTATCATGCAGCGGAGGGGGAGCCGCCGTTCCATCGCGGCAACCCCCGCCTCGCCTATCGGGCTTTTCATGCCGACCACCGCCAGGCGCCGATGGCGAGCGCTGACATGCGCGCCTTTATCGAGACGTTCGGCGCGCCGCACCTGCTCGTCGTCTACGGGCTAGGGGTGGACGAGGCGCTGCTCGAGCTGTGCGCCAACAGCGTCATCATCTACAATTCGATCGACGCCCCGCCGCTGCGCGTGCCGCCGGAGGTGTCGCGGCACTTCGACCTCATCCTCACCGGCGCGGACTGGCAGTCGCAGGAGGTAGCGATGCGCCATCCGGATATGCCAACGCTGGTGTTGCCGGTCGGACCGGAGTTCGCAGGCGAGGCGCAGTTCCGACCGCTGGGCAGCGAAAAACGCTACGACCTCGTCTACGTCGCGGCGGCGCAGCCTTACAAACGACACGACCTGCTGCTCGACGCGATCGAGCGTTCGCCCCGCCCACTCTCTGCGCTGTGCGTGTTCGGCTACGGCGAGCTCGCCGATCATTACCGGCACGAGGCGCAGCGCCGCGAGCTGGCGGTGGATTTCGTCGGACCCCCGGGAGTGGGCTTCGAGGAGGTCAACCGGCTGATGAACCTCGCGCGGATCGGCGTCGTCGCAGGCTATGACGACGGCGCGCCCGCGATCATCACCGAATATATGCTCGCAGGCCTCCCCGTGCTGGCCAACGCCGGGCTGGTATGCGGGCGGCAGTATATCACCCCGCTCGCGGGGCGGTGCGCGGTTCCGGCGGACTGGCCACAAGTAATCGCGGAGATGCTCGACAATCTGGAGCGGTTTCGTCCGCGGGAGCAGGCGCTTGCGCAGTGCCACTGGCGCCAGTCATCGCAGCGGCTGCTAACCGCCATTCGCGGCGCGAAATTTCCTTGATCGAGATGAATCGACGGAGCAAAAACCCCCGCTGAACTGTTCTTCAGCAAAGCGGGCGCGATTCTGCACCTGTTGGCAGGAGCGAACGCGTGGACGATCTGAGTGGTTTTGCGCGGAGCGGCGCGGAAGAAACGTCCTACTCAGCATCAATCTCTAGCGAAGCCCCCCTCCCCACCACGACGGTTCGTCCCGCGCCGGTCGTGGTTTTCTCCCATCTCCGCTGGGACTTCGTACGTCAGCGGCCCCAGCACCTTCTCTCCCGCTTCGCGCGCGAACGCGACCTATGGGTGTGGGAAGAGCATATCCCCTGCGATCATCATCGCCCCTATCTAGAGCACCACCATTTCGAAGATGACGGCGTGACTTCGCTCCGTCCGCGCCTGCCGCACTGGTGGTCTCGCGAAGAGGTCGAGGTGGGCCTGGCGCAGCTCTACGATCGCTTCGCTGACACGGCGCTAGCCGAGGCGCCGGTGCATTGGTTCTACACGCCGATGCTGCTGCCGGTGACCGGTGGCAAAGCGCCGCGCGCCGTCGCCACCGTCTACGATTGCATGGACGAGCTGTCCGCCTTCGCTCACGCCGATCCGCTGCTGGTGGCGCGCGAGCGCGACTTGCTCGCGCGGGCCGATGTTGTGTTCACCGGGGGGCGCAGCCTTTACGAAGCGAAACGCGATCGCCACTCCAACGTCCACGCCTTCCCGAGCGCGGTCGATGCTGCGCATTTCGCGAGGGCCCGCGGGATCGAGCGGACCTCCGCTGATGTCACGATCGGTTGGTTCGGGGTGATCGACGAACGCTTCGACGTCGACCTCATCGCGAACGTCGCTGCGGCACACCCGGAATGGCGGTTCGAAATGCTCGGCCCGGTGGTCAAGATCGACCCTGCGAGCCTGCCCCGCCTCCCCAACCTCCATTGGGCGGGTCCGGCGAGCTACGGCGATCTGCCCGCCGCTCTCGCGCGCTGGGATGTTGCTCTGATGCCGTTCGCGCGCAATGAGGCGACGCGATACATCAGTCCGACCAAGACGCCCGAGTATCTCGCTGGCGGGGTGCCGGTGGTGTCGACCTCGATCGCCGACGTGGTGGCGGATTACGGCGACCTGGAAGGCGTCTGGATTGCCGACACTCCCGATGCCTTTGCACGCGGGATTGAGCTGGCGCTCAAGTTGCCGCGCGGGTCCGATGCGCCCTGGCTGCAGGAGGCCGATGCCAAGCTCGCGGAGATCAGCTGGGACCGCACCCACGCCGCGATGCGCGCGCTGGTGGCGCGGGCGGTGCGTGAGCGCGCCAATCCAGGTGCTCCGGCCGCTCCAACGCTGATCCCGACGCGCCGTGCTTCCTACGACACGCTGGTGGTGGGTGCGGGCTTTGCCGGTAGCGTGATGGCCGAACGGCTCGCCGCGGATGCGGGTCAGCGCGTGCTGGTCATCGACCGTCGTGATCATATCGGCGGCAACGCCTACGACCATTTGGACGAGGCGGGGGTGCTGGTGCACCGCTATGGCCCGCACATCTTCCACACCAACAGCGACGATGTTTTCGCTTATCTTTCGCGCTTCACCGACTGGCGGGCGTACGAACATCGCGTGCTGGCGCGCGTGGGCGAACAGCTGGTGCCGATGCCGATCAACCGCACGACGCTCGAAAAGCTGTATGGTGTGAGCCTCGCCGATGACGATGCTGCCGCCGCCTTCCTCGCGGCGCGCGCGGAACCGTGCGCGGTGATCGAAACGTCCGAGGACGTGGTGGTCAACGCCATCGGCCGCGAGCTCTATGAAACGTTCTTCCGTGGCTACACCCGCAAACAGTGGGCGCTCGACCCGTCGCAGCTTGACAAGAGCGTGACGGCACGTGTGCCCACGCGGACCAGCCGCGACGATCGCTATTTTCAGGACAAGCATCAGGCGATGCCTGCGGAGGGCTACACCCGTATGTTCGAACGGATGCTCGACCATCCGAACATCACGGTGCTGACCGAAACGGACTTCGACGATGTGGCGGACGTGCAGCGCAAGCACACCGTCTATACCGGCCCGATCGACGCCTATTTCGGGCATCGGTTCGGGAAGCTCCCCTATCGATCGCTGCGCTTCGTCAACGAAACGCGTGATGTCGAATGGGCGCAGGAGGTGGGGACGATCAACTTCCCGGCGGAGGACGTGCCCTACACGCGGGTGACCGAATACAAGCATCTTACCGGCCAGTCCTCGCCGCGCACCAGCCTCACCTGGGAATATCCGAGTGCGGAGGGCGACCCCTATTATCCCATCCCACGCCCGGAGAATCAGGCGCTGTTCCGCCAATATGATGCGCTGGCGAGCGCGACCGCGGACGTCACTTTCGTCGGCCGCCTGGCGAACTATCGCTACTATAATATGGACCAGGTGGTGGGGCAGGCACTTGCGACATATCGCCGTCTGCGCGAACGGCTTCCGCTCGCAAGCTGAAGGGGGCGTCCTTGCGGGTATGTCTGGTAACGGAGAGCCGTGCCCCGTCGGGCATGGGCCAACATATGTTGGCGCTCGCCGAGGAGGCGGCGGACGATCAGCTGACGCTGCTCGCCCCGCGCGAGACCGACCTTTATAAGGAGGGACGCAATCGCGGCTTGCGCGTCGTGGCGCTCCTCGAAGACCCCGAGCAACTGCGCAGATGGCTGACCGCATCGGCGTTCGACATCGTCCATGTCCACGCCGGGATCGGGTGGGAGGGGCACGCGCTCACTCGCGCGGCTAAGGCATCGGGCGCGAGCGTGGTGCGCACCGAACACCTCCCCTACCTCCTCACCGACGCTGGCGAGGTGGAGGCGTATCGGCAGGCGTCGGATGACGTCGATCGCTGGATCGCGGTCTCCGATAGCGTCGCGCAGAGCCATGTCGCTGCGGGCGTCGCAGCGGATCGCATCGCCACCATCGCCAACGGTGTCGAAGTGGGCACGCCGCGCCGCGACCCCGCCGCGCTTCGACGCGAGCTCGGTCTCGGCGATGCACCGATGTTGCTGCATATCGGGCGCTTCACCCCGCAAAAGAACCACCGCCTGCTGATGGAGGCGATGCGCCAGCTGCCGGGCGACGCGCAGCTCATGCTGGTGGGCGATGGGGAGTTGCGCGGCACCGTCGCGCGCGAGATCGCGTCGGGCCTCGGCGGGCGAGTGCGCTTGATGGGCGAGCGGCGCGATTGCCTCGACCTTATCGCCGCCGCCGATTTGCTGCTGCTGCCGAGCGCGTTCGAGGGGCTGCCACTGGTCGCGCTGGAGGCGATGGCTCTGGGCACGCCGATCGTCGCCGCCGACGCCCCCGGCATCCGCGACGCGATCGATGGGGACAGCGGCTGGCTGGTGCCCGCCGACGACCCCGCCGCGCT
>CAKZIN010000069.1 GCA_936933955.1 uncultured Sphingopyxis sp.
TGAAATAACGTGCCGGAAAACCGCCAGTTTTCTGCGCGTCCAACTGCTTTGTGGGATGGTTTGTGTTACAGTCGCGTGCGGCAGTCAATGGCGACACGCCGCGACCGCTTTGCGCCCTAATCTAGGTCGTTCCAAGGCTGGTCCAGTCTTCCGGAAAGCCGCCGCTTGTTCAGATAAAGGCTGAACGCCCGCTTCGCGCCGGCATTCCGAGCCGTCAATCGGGCAGCCAATGCGCTAAAAAGCGGCGGACCGTCCAGTCTTGGCGGTCACCCAACTACCTCGAGACCGGACAAAGCACACGCCCTGCCGTAGTGATTGAGCGCGGAAGCTCTGCCTTCGCTGGCCAGGCATATTCCGGCGCGATAGTCCGTTCCTTAAAGGGAGGACCAAATGGCGCAGATTCGCCACATCGCGATCAGCAACTTTCGATGCATCGAGAAACTCGACTGGTTTCCCGCTTCCGGCATCAACTGTCTGATTGGACCAGGTGACGCCGGAAAGTCGTCCATTCTTGATGCTATCGATTATTGTCTCGGTGCCCTGACGCGACCCCCAGCTTTCCCCCAGCTGGGATTAGAGCCGGGCCGCGTTGTTGCGCATGAGCGCGGGTGAGGCAATGGGCTGCGTAGCGGAGCCCGTAGGGCGTAGCGAAGCAGGCCATTGCTTATTCAGTTCGGCGGCGAACGCCGCCGGGGTTGCGTAGCCAAGGGCCGAGTGCGGTCTCTCGCGGTTGTAATCCTCGACCCAGGCCGCGATCTCGATGCGGGCATGAGCAAGGCTGAGGAACAGCGTCTCGTTGAGCAGCTCGTCGCGCATGCGACCATTGAAGCTCTCGCAGAAGCCGTTCTGCATCGGCTTGCCCGGCGCGATGTAATGCCACTCCACGCCGATCTCCCCGCACCATGCCAGCACCGCATTGCTGGTCAGCTCGGTGCCATTGTCGCTGACGATCATGCCGGGCTTGCCACGCTGGGCGATCAGCTCGGTCAGCTCGCGAACGACACGGCGACCAGAGATCGACGTGTCCGGCACCGCTGCCAGGCACTCCCGGGTCACATCGTCGACGATGTTGAGCACGCGGAACCGCCTTCCAGACGCCATCTGGTCGTGCACGAAGTCCAGGCTCCAGCGCTGGTTCGGCAGGGCAAGCACTGGAGCCGGTGCTCTGGTGCCGACCGCACGCCTGCGACTGCGCCGCCGCCTGACCGCCAGTCCTTCCTCTTGGTAGATGCGCTGGGTCTTCTTGTGTTTGATCATCACGCCCTCCCGGCGCAGCAGGATATGCAGGCGGCGGTAGCCGAACCGCCGCCGCTGGTTGGCCAGCTCGCGCAGCTTCTCACGAAGCGCGGCGTCATCGTCCTTGGTGGAACGGTAACGCACACTCTTGCGATCGGCATCGATGACCCTGCACGCCCGCCGCTCGCTCATCCCGTGGCAGTCCTGGAGATGAGCGACAGCTTCCCGCTTGGCGGCGGGCGTCAGAACTTTTTTGCCAGGAGATCCTTCAATGCAGCCTGGTCGAGCATCGCATCAGCCAACAGCCGCTTGAGCTTCGCGTTCTCGCTCTCGAGCGCTCGCAAGCGACGAGCCTCGGAAACCTCCAGTCCGCCATACTTCGACTTCCAGTTGTAGATCGTCGCTTCCGACACGCCGTGCCGGCGGGCCAGGTCAGCGGTCTTGGCTCCCGCCTCGGCCTCCTTCAGCACACCAATGATCTGCTCTTCTGAAAACCTCCTTCGCTTCATCTCGTCCGTCCTTCTGTCAGGGCCGGACTCTAATCGAGACTGGAGGAGAATCAGGGGGTCACGTCAATCGCCGCACACCCCCCGAACGGGGGGGTAAGCCAGACAATCCCGCCTGGCGCATCCTCTCGACGAAATGGTCGTCCGGATTGCTGGTAAACGCACGTTCATGTGGCGCGCCGTGGAAAAGGTAGGCGAGGTTCTCGACGTCCTCGTTCAGAAGCGCCCGTAACAGGGCCGTGGCGCTCTATTGGGCACGCATTTCATTCAGGGCACAGAATTGTCCCCGGAAGCAGGCATCATTGCCGGTGCGTCTTTCACGATGGGCGTGACAAGTGATCGCTCATACGTCGTTTGACCGATGAAATCCCTGTCAGCTTCTGCAAAGGCTGCAAGCGTTGATGTGATCGCCCGCTCATAGCGTAAAGAGGACGGTCGTAACCACATTCGTCTCACCCGATTCATCAATACGAGTGCGGGAAGCAGGATGCTTACCGGAGTTCGCGGCACGCCGAGTTGATCGGCCAGATCGTCACCGTGTAATCGCCTCACGATCGCACGGCCAAGCTCGATCGACGCGGCCTTTCCTACGCCAAGGCGAGGTGCCAGAAGCGTGGCGACCGCTTCAAGCATGGCAGACGTCAATTGCTGCGAATTTGTATCAGGCGCTTCGGCTCGCGCGTCGATTGCCGATAGCAAACGGGCTCCTGAAGCTTGGTCAGTTACAGGTCGATAGAGACCAGGATCGACCCCAATCAGTGCTGCTATTCTGTGCCACAAGGAATAAAGGTCGCGCAACTCACTTTTGGTGAAGGTAATCCCGAGGCGTTGGAGCGCAGCAAACGGCACGAAAGTGAAATCGAGCCATGTTCTTGCCAGTTCGAGTTGATTGATCGGCACGCCGTTGGAATTAGGCCAACCGTTCTGGAGGAGTGCGTGGCGTACCCTGGCATGAAGCAGGCGCACCTGGACATTGTGTACGTAACCGGGTTGGCCGGTCATCAAGGCGCCTGGGACCACGGATGCTGTGTTCCACCGACCAGTTTCCAGCAACCTGCGTTCTGCCATACGCGTCAAGTTTCCGGTCGCCGCCAATACCCGTGCTATCGAAGGGGAGCTGTAGGTGTGCGTCAGGGACCCAGGACCGAGCGAGAGTGCAATCCAAGTGGCCCCGATTGACAAATAGGCATTGGAGCCGCGCCGCATCGCGGCTGTTTCGGCTGCGCCAGCTTCTTCGCAATTCGCCAGAAAGGCGCGTAATGCTGGGCGCGGCAGCGCCACGGCATGAAGTCCTGAATTGATCCCAATCTCCAGTTCTCGTCGGGCATCCGTACCGTGCTCGGCGAGTTCACAGATTACGGCGTCGGCCAGAGGGTCGCCCGTCTGCCGCCATCGTGCCAGTTTTTCTGTTGAGTGCGGGGAATCGAAGGGATCCATCAGGTCGACTTTATCCAAATGGGCCGCATGGATGCTGGAACCTTGCATCGACGAAGTGCTCGACTTGACCGACAGCACCATGCCAAACAATCACCAGATTTCCGTTATGGCCGCGTACAGGAGAAAACCGCCCGTCACGACCATCAAGGCATATATCGCCATCACCACCCGGAAGTAAAGAGGCTGTCTTTCCGCGCGGACGTATATCCATCCCGACTTATCGCGCATGTACCCGTTACGGAGCGCCGACCAAAGACCTTCCAGTCCGATAATGACGGACAGCATTCCGAGCAAAAACTTCATGAAGAAGAACGTCCGAAGGTCAATTCAGCCGCAGCAGCGGGAATATTCTCCGCCCGGGGCAGTGTGAGGTAGGTATCTCGACAGACCTCTTCCATTACCCGGCCCTCCATCTCGAGCCAGTGCGGGGACCGGAACCCTGCTTCAGAGTCCCGCGTGTCGTATAGGTCACCATCTCGGAAGCGCTGCTGCCGAACTCTCCGGAATTGCGACGTATTGCAATCATACTCGTTGAGAAAAGCGTCGATCAGTGGGGAGCCGTCCTGCGTCAACCAGACAGACCATGACCATGCCATTCTGACGTTCGGCCCGGTCTGATCGGGTACCGAGAGATAAGCTCCCCAGTGGTCATGGCGGCTGAGAACGTATACCCGCCCCTCAAGCGGTGCCGACTGCAGCCCGGAGGAAATCAGGAATGTCGTCGCAACAACTACCATCGGGATCATAATTCACTCCACGCGGCTGACCCAATGCCTCCTGCAACTCGGTATACGTGCTACCCGAATCGCGAGCTATTCCCTTGTGGTCACGCCACCCTGCCTAAGGCAGAATATCTTATCGAGTGCAAAAGGCCGCGTGTTACCTTGTGCTACCTAGAGAGCTACCTAGGTTTCGTGGACAAAGGTTGCATACCAGCCATCTGTTGGTAAGTGAGGGAAT
>CAKZIN010000070.1 GCA_936933955.1 uncultured Sphingopyxis sp.
ACCATGCCGAAGCTCGCTGCCGAACGCGCCGCCCACCTCGACGCTCTCCGCGCCCAGGGAGGTGAGCGCGTTGCGCACTGCCCCGTACCAGCTCTCCTCGATCGCCTGTTCGTCGATTTCGTCGGAGCCGCCGCGTTTGGTGGGGGCGGCGCCGCCGACGACCAGCAGCTCCTCCGCGCGGGTCATCGCGACGTAGAGCAGCCGCAGGTCCTCCTCGCGCTCGTCCTGTTCGCGCCGGTCGGCGAGCGCGGCGAGGATCGGCGGGCGCTCACCCTTGCGCATACCGAGGATGGGCACGCGATCGTCGCCCTCTCCGACGGGCAGGCTGGTGTCGCTGCGGCGCCCCGCCTGGCTGCGGTCGGTCGCGTCGGCGAGGATGACGATGCGCGATTCGAGGCCCTTGGCGCCATGCACGGTCATCACCCGCACCGCGTCGGCGCCGCTGTCGAGCTCGCGCTTTAGCTCCACCGAACCCGCGTCGATCGCGGCGAGGAAGCCGTGCAGCGAGGGGCCATGCCGCACCTCATGGTCGAGCGCCTGCGTCAGCAGCGCCTCGATCGGGTCGAGCGCGGCGTGCGACAGCCGCGCGAGCAGCTTGGCGCGCCCCTCCATCGGCCCCGACAGCAGCTGTTCGAGGAACGCGTGCGGGCCGACGTAGCCGGTCATCCGCAGCAGCGCATGCAGCGGCGCGATATCGTCGGTGAGGTCCTCCTGCGCGCGCAGATGCTCCCACAGGGTGGCGGAGGCGCGGCCGCGTTCGTTCTTGCGCCAGGCGCGCTCGGCCAGCCGCTCGTGGCTCCAGCCAATCAACGGCGACACGAGCAGATTGGCGAGGTTGAGGCTGTCGTGCGGCTGCAAGGCAAAGCGCATCGCGGCGAGGAGATCCTTGACCGCGAGCGGCGCGGCGAGCGTCAGCCGGTCGACGCCTGCGACGGGCACGCCCATCGCCTGCAATTGCGCCACCAGCAGCGCGGCGAGTTCGCGGCGGCGGCGGACGAGGATCATTACCTCACCCGCGCGCACCGGCGACCCGTCGATGCCGTGACGCGTCCAGTCGCGCACGCTCGCCGCGATCTTGGTCGCGAGCAGGCGCGTCGCATTGTCGATCCAGTTGAACTCCGCGAGCGGATCGTCGCCGCCGCCATCGTCCTCGTCGGGCACCACCGGATCGGCCACCACCACCGGCGGCCACAGCGCGACGCGGCCCGGCGGGCTCCCCTTGCGCGGGGTGTGGCGGGCGGGCGCTTCGGGAAGGCCGAGCGCCTCGTGCCCGACGCCTTCGATCACCTTGTCCACCACCTCCAGCACCGCGGCGGAGGAGCGGAAGTTGGTGGAGATGCCGACCCCGGAGAAGGGGCGCTCAGCGGCCTTGCCCGCGGCTTCGAACATCTGGCGAGCGCGCTCGAAATGGCGGGGATGCGTGCCCTGAAAGCCGTAGATCGCCTGCTTATAGTCGCCGACCACGAACAGCGTGCGATATTTGGGATCGGTCGCGCCTGCGCCGGCGAAGAACTCCTCCGTCAGCTCCCAGACGATGTCCCACTGGCGCTGGTTGGTGTCCTGCGCTTCGTCGACGAGGATGTGGTCGATGCGCGCGTCGAGCTTGAAGCGGATCCACTCCCCCGCCCCGCCCCGCAGCAGGTCGAGCGTGCGGTCGATGAGATCGTCGAATTCGACGCGGTTGGCCGCGGTCTTGGCCTCGCGGTAGAGTTGCGCGTAGCGGCGTCCCACCTCGAGCGCGTCGATCGCGCGTTCGCACGCCCGGTGCGCCATCAGCGCGGCGCGGGCGTCGGCGACCTTGCCCGCTATCGCTTCGGCATCGCCCGCGCAGGCCTTCATCCCCGACCTCACCGGATCGCGCAGAGCGCCCTCCTTGGTGAAGAAGACGTCGTAGAGGTCGTCGATCAGGCGCCCGCGGTCGGCAACTTCGGCGTCGAGGAAGCGACGCAGGGCCTCACGCTTGACGAGTTGCGTTTTGCTGGTCCCGAACGCTTCGTGAATGCGCAGCAGGCATGCGCGGTCGAGGCTGATGTCATTGAGCAGGCGCTGCGCCAGCGCCGCCTCGCTCTCGTCCGGTTCGAGCCCGAAATGCGCGCGCAGCCAGGGGGAGATTGCGGGCGGCAGTTCGCCGAGCGCGCGCGCATTGGCGGCGCAGCGGCCGAGATACGCGCCCGCGCCCCCCTCCCCCAGCGCCAACGCCAACGCGTCGATGCGACCGAGCAGCGCGGTGTCGCCGTTGCGCTGCGCCGCGCGCAGTATGTCGGTCAGCACCTGCTGGCGCAGCGCCGCAGCCTCTACGTCGTCCAGCGGCGCGAAGCCCGGCGCGAGCCCCGCTTCCTCCGGGAAGCTCGCCAGCAGCGTCTGGCAAAAGGCGTGGATAGTCTGGATCTGGAGGCCCGCGCCGGGCGCGTCGATGACTTCCGCGAACAGGCTACGCGCGCGCGGCAGCATGTCGGCGTTATAGACCCCGCGCACCCCGCCCGCGTGGAGCCGCTCACGCAGGTCCTTGTCGGGCATGCGCACCCAGCTCGCCAGCGTTTCGCGGATGCGGCGGGCCATCTCGCTCGCGCCGGCGCGGGTAAAGGTGATGGCGAGGATCGATTCAGGCCGCACCCCGTCGAGCAGCAAGCGGATGATGCGCGTGGTGAGCACCTGCGTCTTGCCCGACCCCGCCGACGCGCTGAGCCACACGTTGCTGTCGGGATCGACGCCTGCCTGCTGGCTTTCATCGAGCGTGACGAGCTTGCTCATGCGCCCTCCTCCGGTGCCGGAGACGCGGCCTGCTCGATGTGCGCGGGGAGGGTGTCGCGCGCGTCGCGGCCGTTCCACTCCTCGAACCGCATCAGCTGGTCGTTGTCGCCGTAGGGGGCCCATTCGGGGTGCAGTTTCGGAACGAACGGCTCGTCCCCGTCGAGATATTGCGCCACCGCGACCTCCGCCGCGCGCCAGGCCGTGTCGGCGAAGTTTTGCGCGTGAACCGCACCGTTGGCGCCGAACGGCTCCTCGCAATAGCCGTTGCGCCCATCCGAATGGCGACGGAGGCGCCAATATTCGAAGCGCGCGACTTCTCCTGCCCGCTCCTCGCCAAAACCGCCCCGCTCGACCATCGCGCCGAGCAGCCCCAGTTGCAGCGCGAACCCCGCCTGCACTGCCTTCTTGCTGGGCGACGAGCCGGTCTTGTAATCCACCACCGCCAGCGTTCCATCGGGCAGCCGGTCGATGCGGTCGGGCATGCCGGAGAGCGTCGCACTGCCGATGTCGACCACCCCCTTGTCCTCAAACAGCGCCGGTTCGCGGCCCTCTGCGCGGCAGCGGAGCAGTTCCTCACCCGCCCAGCGGAGCGTCGCTCGCACGCGTGGGCCCCACAAGGCGCGCGCCGCCTCGGTCACCCCGGGTCCGGCCAGCTCCGCCTCGGCGATGTCGAGCAGCCGGGCGAGATCGCTCGCCCCGCCGCGCACCCATTGTTCGAGCACGCGGTGGAGCAGGCTCCCCTTGGTCGGCGGCCCCAGCGGCGCGTCGAGCATGTCGGTCGTGGCAAGGTCGAGGCCGACCTGCGCGTAAAAGCTGAACGGATCGACCAGCAACCGCTCCACCTGCGTCACGCTCAGGCGGCGGGGGCGGCGGTCGGCGGGCGGGGCAAAGACGGGCTTGGCGATCGGTTGATCGCGCCGCTGCCGGTCGAGTGCGCGGGCGAGGTCGAGCCA
>CAKZIN010000071.1 GCA_936933955.1 uncultured Sphingopyxis sp.
GGGTCCGCCCAGGGCGCGAGCGCGCTCGCGGGGCTGTGCCGGCTCTGCGGATCGAGCGCGAATTCGGTCAGCAGCGCCTGCGCCCGCGCGAAGTTGCTCGTCCACGCGGCGAGGTCGTCGGCGCTCGGCGGGGCGAGGGCGGAGAGCCAGGGGTCCGTCGCGCTGCGCTCGTCGGTCATCGGCTGGCCCTCTACCCTCGCGTGTGTTTCGGGGAGGCTAATGCGCGGCGGGGGTAAGCGCCAGAGGCCGCGGGACCCCCTCCCCCCTGTGGGGAGGGGTAGGGGTGGGGGCCCGCTCGCGTCGGCGAGCGGAAGAGGTTGGTTGCAGCGTTGCGTGAGAGTTTTTCGCGAGCCGCGGACGCGGCTCGGCCCCCACCCCCGGCCCCTCCCCACAAGGGGGAGGGGAGAAAGGCACCCCCCTTGGTCGCACTGCGCCCGCTGCCTATAGCCCGTGCGCATGACGGCTCCTCTCGAACCCACCGCCTCCCGCCTCGCTGCGTTGCGTTGCGAACTCGCCCGCCAGCAGCTCGACGGCTTCATCGTGCCCATCAGCGACGAACATATGAGCGAATATGTCGGCGAATATGCGCAGCGGCTCGCGTGGCTGACGGGGTTCGGCGGGTCGGCGGGGACGGCGGCGGTGCTCAAGGACGCGGCGGCGATTGCGGTCGACGGGCGCTACGAACTGCAGGTGCGCGATCAGGTGGCAGAGGCGAACTTCACCCCCCTCGACGTGCCGCGGGACAGCCTCTCCGCCTGGGTCGCCGAGCATGTCGGCAAGGGCGCGCGGATCGGTTACGACCCGTGGCTGCACGGCGAGGGGTGGGCGAAGGGCTTCGCCGCCGCGCTCGAGGCGAAGGGCGCGGCGCTGGTGCCGGTCGCGGCCAATCCGGTCGACGCCGTGTGGAGCGACCGTCCGCAACCGAGCGCTGCCCCCGCCAGCGTCTATCCCGAGGGGCTCGCCGGGCGAAGTTCCGCGGACAAGCGCGCGGAACTTGGCGAATGGCTGCGCGCCAAGGGGCTCGATGCGGTGGTGATTTCCGCGCTCGATTCGATCGCCTGGCTGTTCAACCTGCGCGGCCGTGACGTTGCCTCGACCCCGGTGGCGCTGGCCTTTGCAAGCGTGCGCAGCGACGGCACCGCGACGCTGCATATCGACCCCGCCAAGGTGCCCGCGGAGCTCACGCAGGCATTGGGCAACGCGGTGGAGGTCGCGCCGCGTAAGGGCTTTGCCGACAGCCTCGCCGGTTTCGCCGGGCAGCGCGTCGCGGTCGATCCCGATCGCACCGTGGCCGCGATCATCGACGCGCTGGAGGCGGCGGGGGCAGAGGTCGTGCGCATGCGCGACCCCGTCGTGCTGGCGAAGGCGGTGAAGAATGAGGTCGAGCTCAGCGGCATGCGCTCGGCGCACGTCAAAGACGGCGTCGCGATCACCCGCTTCCTCGCCTGGTTCGATGCGGAGGCGCCAAGGGGCGGGCTCGACGAGCTTGCCGCTGCGGCAAAGATCGCGGCGCTGCGCGGGGAAGAGCAGGGCTGCTTCGATGCCAGCTTCGACACCATCGCCGGCGCCGGTCCGAACGGCGCGATCATGCACTATCGCGTTTCGGCGGAGACCAACCGGCCGATCGAAACAGGCTCGCTGTTCCTGCTCGATTCGGGCGGGCAATACGAGGAAGGCACCACCGACATCACCCGCACCATGGCGGTGGGTGAGCCCACGGCGGAGATGCGGCGGCGCTATACTCAGGTGCTCAAAGGGCACATCGCGCTGTCCACCGCGCGCTTCCCGCATGGCACGCGCGGGGGGCAGCTCGACATCCTCGCGCGGCATGCGCTGTGGATGGACGGGGCGGACTATGCCCACGGCACCGGCCACGGCGTCGGCCACGCGCTCGCGGTGCATGAAGGACCGCAGCGCATCGCCAAGCCGGGCGGCGCGCAGCCGGGCACCGACGAACCGCTGCTCGAAGGCATGATCCTCTCCAACGAGCCCGGCTACTACAAGCCCGGCGCGTTCGGCATCCGCATCGAAAACCTCATCGTCGTGCGTGACGTGACGCGGGAAGGCGATGAACAGCCGATGCTGGGGTTCGAGAACCTGACCTTCGCTCCGCTCGACCGGCGGTTGATCGACGTCGCGCTGCTCTCCCCCGATGAACGGCGCTGGGTCGACGATTACCACGCGGAGGTGCGCGCCAAGCTGTCCGACCGGCTCGATCCGGCGACGCTCGGTTGGCTGTCGCGCGCGACGGCGCCGCTCGAAGGAGCCGCCTGATGGACCGGCGCTGGTGGGAGGTGCGGCAGGACCAGTTCGCCGTCCGTCACGACGTGCGCGTGCGCTATAACGAGATCGATGGCCAGAACATCGTCTTCAACGGCAACTATCTGATCTACGCCGATATTGGCGTCACCGAACTGTTCCGCGCGCTAGGGGAGGGGCAGCCGGGGCCATTCTTCGCCCAATATGGCAGCGACATCGTCGTGGTGAATGCCGACATCGACTACCACGCCTCCGCCGAGCTCGACGACATGCTGACCATCGCCGCAAGAGTGGCGCGGTTCGGGCGAACCAGCTTCGTCATCCACGTCGCCATCTTTCGCGGCGAGCAGCGCCTGACCGACATGGCGCTGACTTACGCGCACGTCATGGCCGATCGCAGCGCGTCGATGCCGCTCCCCGCGCTGTTCATCGCCGACGTGCGCGCGTTCCAGCCGCTCGCTCCGGAGCAGGCCGCTCCCAAAGCGTAAAAAAAAAAGGGCCGCCCCACGAAGGGACGGCCCGTTTTAGGGGAGTTGGGAGAGAGTGCCTCGAAAGGCAGGCGTGTTGTGCAGTGCAACAACGCTTTTCGCAAGTGCGAAGAGGCGAAGAGGGTGTTGCAGTTTCTGCAATCCACCGCCTGTAGGAGGCCGACCCGTCAACTGATCAACGCGCGCAACGTCGCGACCTGATCCGCCTCCACCGCTGGCTTGTCGCGGCGGATGCGGGCGATGCGGGGGAAGCGCATGGCGACCCCCGATTTGTGCCGCTTGGATTCGTGAATCGAATCGAACGCGACTTCGAACACGAGGCTCTTTTCGACCTCGCGCACGGGACCGAAGCGGGCGGTGGTCCTTTCCCGCACGAAGCGGTCGAGCCATTTCAGCTCCTCGTCGGTGAAGCCCGAATAGGCCTTGCCTACGGGGAGCAGCTCGCCCCCCTCCGCGGGGTCGGCGGTCCAGCAGCCAAAGGTATAGTCGCTGTAGAAGCTCGAGCGTTTACCCGACCCGCGTTGCGCATACATCAGCACGCAATCGGCGGTGAGCGGGTCGCGTTTCCACTTGTACCACAGCCCGACGCGGCGCCCGGGGACGTAGGGGCTGTCACGCCGCTTGAGCATCACGCCTTCGATGGCGGTATCACGCGAACGGTCGCGGATGGCGGAGAGCGCGTCGAAATCCTCCGCCTCGATCAGCTGGCTGAGGTCGAAACGGTGCGCGGGCAGCTCGGCCATCAGCGCCTCCAGCCGCGCACGTCGCTCGGTCCAGCCGAGACCGCGCAGATCCTCACGCGCGATGCTGAGCACGTCGTAGAGCCGCACGAACGCGGGGGAATCGCGCAGCATCGCGGCGCTCACCGTCTTGCGCCCGAGCCGCTGCTGCAGCGCGTTGAAGCTTGCGGCGCCGCCCTCCGCCCCGCCCTGCACCGAACCGCGCACAAGCAGCTCGCCATCGAGCACCGCGTCGATCGGCATGTCCTGCGCGACCTCCGGAAACGCGCCGGTGATGTCGTCGCCGCCGCGGCTGAACAGCCGCACCGCGCCGCCCACGCCGACGATCTGGATGCGGATGCCGTCCCATTTCCATTCAGCGGCGTAGTCGGCGAGGTCGACCCGCCCGTCCTCCAACGGATGCGCCAGCATGAACGGCCGGAACACCGCGATTTCATCGAGGTTAGGAAGGTCGTCGCGCCCCTCCGCCCAGGCGAACAGCTGGTCGTAGGGCGGCGACAGCGCGTGCCACACCTCCTCTATTCGATCCACGTCGCGCCCGAACGCCTGCGCCACCGCGGTCCGCGCCAGCCGCCCCGAGACGCCGATGCGCAGCCCCCCTGTGGCGAGCTTGAGCAGCGCGTAGCGCGCCTCGGGGTCGAGCCGGTCGAGCATTTCCGCCAGCGCGGCACCCCCTTCGCCGCGCTTGGTGGTGGCGAGGCGCAGGATAACCTCGTTGAGCGCGATGTCGGCCCCTTCCCCCGCCTGCGCCCCGGTGGGCCAGAGGAGCGCAACCGTCTCCGCCGTGTCGCCGACATAATCGCGGCTCATCGCGTAGAGCACGGGGTCGACGCGCTCCTCGATCAGCGCGCGGATCACGGCGGGCTTCACCGCCGGCAGGTCGACCTCCCCGGTCAGCGCCGCGAGCGCCCAGCCGCGATCGGGGTCAGGCGTCGCCTTGAGATAATCGCCGATCAGCCGCAGCTTCTCGTTGCGACTGCGCGTGTAGACGATAGCGTCGATCAGCGCGGCAAAGGCTTTCATCCCCGGCCAACCCGGTCGCCAGCACTTGGTTGCGCGCCGCGCCGCAACCCGCTTGCCCCGCCGCGCCCGGTCGGCCACGAAGAACCGAGAGTTGGAAGGGAAAATATCGTGCCGGTCATCGCCTCGTTTCGTCTGTTCGCCACCACCGCCGTCCTCGCGCTCGCCGCTCCCGCTATCGCGCAGAGCCGCCCCGCTGCCGTAGCGCCGCAAATGCAGAGCGCCACGCCGCGCGAGATGCTGTGGCGCACCGACCTTCCCGCCGCCAACGGGGGCACGCTGGTGCTCGCGCTCACCAATGCCGCCGCGCTGGACCGCGTCGCAGGGCTGGACGCCGCAACCAAGGCAGCGCTGACCCGCGCGGCCACCTCCGCCGACTATCGCTATGCCGCGCGCGCGACCCAGTCGCTGCGCGGCATCGGCGGATGGGACCGCATCCTGCTGGTCGGCCGGGGTGAGGGAGCGGGCGCCGCCGCGCCGACCGCACTCGGCCAGCAGATCGGCCGCGCGACCCTCAGCGACCGCGGCGCAGTCGCCGTGCTCGCAGAGGGGATGAGCGCCGCCGACCTCGCCGACCTTGCCACCGGGCTGCGCATCGGCAGCTACCGCTCGGACCTCTACCGCACGCGCACCGAAAGCGCTGCACGCGGGCCGCTGACGATCGTCGCGAGCGACGCCTCGAATGTCGAGCGCGCCTATTTCGCGCGCGGCGCAGCGATCGCCGAGGCGGTCGATTTCACCCGCAACCTCATCAACGCGCCTGGCAATATCATCTACCCCGAGAGCTTCGTCGAGCGCACGCGGGAGGCGTTCGCGGGGCTGCCCGGCGTCACCATCGAAGCGCTCGACGTTCCGGCGATGGAGCGGCTGGGAATGGGCGCGCTGCTGTCGGTGGGGCAGGGCTCGCAGCGTCCGCCGCGGCTGATGGTCGTGCGCTACCGCGGACCCGGCGCGACGGGCGATGCGCCGGTGGTGCTCGCTGGCAAGGGCATTACCTTCGACAGCGGCGGCATCTCTATCAAGTCGGGAGCTGGCATGGGCGACATGAAGATGGACATGTCGGGCGCCGCCGCGGTGACCGGCGCGGTGCTCGCGCTCGCGCGCGGGCGGGCGCCGGTCAACGTCGTCGCCATCGCCGCGCTGGCGGAGAATTTGCCGTCGGGCACCGCCACGCGCCCCGGCGACGTGGTGCGCGCGATGAACGGCCGCACGATCGAGATCGTCAACACCGACGCCGAAGGGCGCGTGGTGCTCGCCGATGCGCTTGCCTGGGCCAATGCCAATCTGCGCCCCGCCGCCGTGGTCGATGTGGCGACGCTGACCGGCGCCATCGGCACCGCGCTCGGCGACGATTATGCGGGGCTCTTCTCCCGTCACGACGGGCTCGCGCGCCAGCTGGAGACCGCGGGCACCGCCGCAGGAGAGCCGATGTGGCGCATGCCGCTGCACCCGAGTGTCGGCGACGACGTCAAATCAACCATCGCCGACCTCAAGAACAGCGGCGGCGGCGGTGCGGGCGCGAGCTTTGGCGCGTGGTTCATCGGCGAATTCCTGCCGCGTGAGACGCCGTGGGCGCATATCGACATGGCGAACGTCGCCTGGGGCTCGGCCAGCGATACGCACCCCGGCGGCGCGCATGGCTGGGGCGTGCGAACGCTCGAACGGTTCGTGCGCGACTTCCGCTCCGAGGAGCTGCGCGGAACGGAGATGCACGGCGCCGCCAACTGATCGCTTGCGCTATCGGGGGGAGCGCCTAGCCTGTCGGCAACGAACGGCAGGAGCTCCCCCTCGACATGGCCAGCGCAGCAATCGTCTCCCCCGCCAACGACGCGCATGTGCGCGAGAGCGTGACGCCCGAGGAATGGGCGATCCGCGTCGACCTCGCCGCCGCCTATCGGCTGGTGGCGCATTATGGCTGGGACGACCTCATCTTCACGCATCTCTCCGCGCGCGTGCCGGGGCCGGAGCATCACTTCCTCATCAACCCCTACGACATGATGTTCGAGGAGATCACCGCCTCCTCGCTGGTCAAGATCGATGTCGAAGGGACCCCGGTGGTGCCGACCAGCCACCCGGTGAACCCCGCGGGCTTCACCATTCACAGCGCGATCCACATGGCGCGCGAGGATGCGCAGGCGGTGATGCATCTCCACACCCCCCACGGCCAGGCGGTCAGCGCGATGGCGGAGGGGCTGCTGCCGCATACGCAGACGGCGATGATCGCGCGGCACAACGTCGCCTACCATGACTATGAGGGGATCGCGACCGACCTCGACGAGCGCGAGCGGCTGGTCGCGGACCTCGGCCAGAAGCATGCGATGATCCTGCGCAACCACGGCACGCTGACCGTGGGGCAGAGCGTCGCGGACTGTTTCGTCCGCCTCTATTTCCTCGAACGCGCGTGCCAGGCGCAGGTGATGATGATGAGCGCGGGGCGCGACGGCCTCAACGCTCCGCCGCAGGGTGTGGAGGGCAAGGTCGAAGGCCAGTCGCCGCCCGGGGCGATGGCCATGGTCGCGCAGGCGCTCGCCTGGCCGGCACTGCTGCGCAAGCTCGACCGCATCGACCCGAGCTATCGCGACTGACGCCGCGCGCGCACTTCAGCGGGCCCCGATAACCCCCGCGCCGTCGGGAAACAGATAGCGCGGGTCGAACTCCGCCAACTGCCACAGCGCCTTGAGGTCGCTCACGAACGCCTGCCCGTCGCGCAGAGTGACGAGGTCGAGGTCGCGCAGCCGTCGCACCACGCGGTTGAGGTGCACCGGCGTCATCCCGCACGCCTCGGCGAGGTCCGCCTGCAACATCGGTAGCGGGAAGCGACGACCGTCGGATTCATCGACCATGCGCAGCCGATACTCGAGCTCCGCAAGGAAATGCGCGACCCGGCCGAGCGCGTTGAGCCGCCCGAGGCGGAAGATCCATTCGCGGTGCATCGCCGCGTCGAGCAGCGTCGAAAACCACAGCATCCGCGTCAGCTGCGGGCGCTCGTGCTGCAGCGCCTGCAAGCGTTCATGCGGCACGATGCCGATGCGGCAGGGGGTAATGGTGCCGATGTCATGGTCGAGCCAGCGCAGCGGAAAGGCGTGCAGGTCGACGAAATCGCCGCTGATCTGCAGCGCCACCAGCTGCCGCCGCCCATCGCGATCGTCCATGTAGCGGCACATGAATCCGTCGATGAGATAGCTCGAATAATCGAGCGGCTCGCCCGATTTGAGCACCGTCTTGCGCGCCGGCACTTCGCGCACCTCCGCGATCAGCCCCTCGACCGCGCGCAGATCATCGTCGGACAGCGCCTCGCGGCGGCGCCCGCGAAGAAAATTGCGCGTGATCATGCGAAGACCTTCCCTCCGACCGCTGGAGTGCGGTCTGGACCCGAAATGTTCCTCGCGCAACGATCCGTGCCGCGCAATAGATCACGATCAATCGCGCCGCGGGAGCGCGGCTGGCCTAGAGCTCGTCGATCAGCTCGCCCAGCGTCGCCAGCATCACCTCGGCGAGGTGAATCGACCGTTCGGGGCTCCAGCCATGCTCCGCGTCGGGCAGGTCGGCATTGTCCTTGAACGGCATTTCCAGCGTCATGCCCACCGCGCCGTAGCGTTCGGCCACCTGGTTGGTGGACATGGTAAGGTTCGCTTCACCCGCGCCCGAGACTTCATAGCCCTTGGCGGTCTGGAAGTCGGGTGTGCGCTGCGCAAGCGTGTCGCGATAGCGATAGAAGCGCGCGCCCTGCTCATCCGTCCACGACGGAATCCCCTCGAACCCGGCAAAGAACACCGCCGGGATCGCTTCATCGCCGTGCACGTCGATGGCGATGTCTACTCCGGTCGCATCCATCGCGTTGCGCACGCACAGCACTTCGGGGCTGCGTTCGGCGCTCGGCTCCGCCCATTCGCGGTTGAGGTTCACGCCCACGGCATTGGTGCGCAGGTGCCCGCGGATGCTGCCGTCGGGGTTCATATTGGGCACGACGGTCAGCGTCGCCTTTTCCCGCAAGCGTCGCGCGTGCGGATTGCTGGCGTCGGTGAGCCACGCGAGCGCGCCCTCCATCCACCATTCTGCCATGCTCTCCCCCGGATGCTGGCGCGCGTAAAGCCAGACGCGCTTGGCGCCCTCCCCCATCCGCAGCGCGTCGATCGGGCGGCCTTCGATGCTATAGCCGAGGATGCTGTGCACAACGCCCGGCGCAGCGGCGGCGGCGGCGATGAGGTCCTGATGCCGCTCCCAGCTGTAGGGCGCGAAGTAGGCGACCCACAGCACCCCCGTTTCGACCGTCGCGTCGATCGTCAGAGTGCCGCCATCGGCTTGCGCATCATAGCGCGTCGGCGCGCAGGTCCAGGTTTCGCGATCGCTGCTGACCCGCGCCGAGTAACCCGGCCAGCCGTCGGGGTAGGCCGAACCGGCGAGCCCGGTAATGGCGAGCTCAACCTCGCTCCCCGCGTCCGCGCTGACCCGGAAATGGAACCACTGGTAGAAGTCGGACTGTTGATCCTTGCGCACCGAAAGTCGCGCGCGCGAACCTTCGATCGCCTCCACCACAATGTTGCCGGAGTCGAAGTTGCTGTCGATCTGCATAGGGAGAGCGCTTAGGCTCAAGGAACGGTGACTGTCACCCCCGATTGACCCGGGAAATTCGCGAACAGCGCAGATGCAAGCCGAGCCGCGTCGGCGTCGATGCGCGGGGCGGTCGCGCGCGAGCTGACAGCGGTGATCGCACGCCCCTCCCACAACGGCAGCGTTTCACCGGGGCGGCGGATCGCGACCGAGAGCGTGAGTGCGCTGTCGGCGTCAGGGCGGCGCTGGAACAGCCTCGTGAGGTCGAGCCCCACGCCGACGCCCACTCCGGAGCCGTAATAGCGCCCGGTCGAGCCGCCGACGCCGACCGACACGCCCGACCCGCCTCCGCCGTAATTGACCTGGCTGCGCGGGGTAACTTGCGTTGCGACGCTGACGTCGTAGGTCGCAGCGCCCTCGCGGGAGAGGCCGAGCCGGTCGAGCTCACGCCCGACGGCGTAGACGAACGGCATCGACACCCCGCTCCCCGGCGTGTCGACGATGCGGTAGCCCCCCGCCAGACGCGGTGCGCTGTCGAGCCGGTGGAAGCGCGTGACGTCGACCCCGGGGGTGGGCGTCGCGCAGGACGCGAGCGCGAGCGGCGCGGCGAGGAGCATCAGGCGAGCGGCGCGGGCGAATCGGGGCATGGACCATCCTGTCGTGAGCGACTTTGCGTCACGGGCAATGCTTGAACGGCGCGCGATGTTCCGCCACGCCCCCTTCGAGAGTGGCCAAGGGTGAGGGAATCGGTTGACTTTGGCCGGTCCGCTTCATAGGGGCACCGCTTCGCCGAGCCGGTGGGCCCGACCAGGGCATGGCTTCGCGCGCGCATGGCCTCTCCCGCCACCGCCCGCGCGACGACCCGCATGGCCGCGGCATCACGATTTTGACGACAGGTTTTCCGATGAAGATCCGCAACAGCCTCAAGAGCCTTAAGGACCGGCACCGGGACAACCGCGTGATCCGCCGTCGCGGCCGCACCTACGTCATCAACAAGACCAACCGTCGCTTCAAGGCGCGCCAGGGCTGACCTGAGCCGCGCCGACCGCGATGGAACATCCACGCGCGGTCATTTTCGACGTGGGCGAGGTCCTGTTCCACTGGGACCTCAAGGCGCTTTTCGCCAAGCTGATCCCTGAGCGCGCCGCGCTCGACGCGTTTGTGCGCGACGTCGTCAGCCCGGAGTGGCATTTTCAGAGCGATCAGGGCCGCCCGTTGGCGGAAATGGTCGCCGAACGCTGCGCGGAATATCCGCAGCATCGCGACGCCATCCTCGCCTATCGCGACCGCTTCAACGAGACCATCACCTCCCCCGTCGCAGGCATGCTCGAGCTGATCGAGCGGTTGTCTGGCGCGGGCGTGCCGCTGTTTGCGATCACCAACTTCGGCGCGGAGTTCTGGGACGGCTTTGCGCCCACGCAGCCGATCTTTGCCCGCTTCCGCGACATCTTCGTCTCCGGCCACGAAAAGGTCGCCAAGCCCGACCCCGCTATCTTCACCCGCGCGCTCGACCGCTTCGGGTTGAGCGCTGGGCAGGCGCTGTTCATCGACGACCGGGCGGACAATGTCGCCGCCGCCGCGCGGATCGGCATCGCCTCGCACGCGTTCAGCGACGCTCCCACCTGCATCGCCTGGCTGCGCAGCCAGGGCGTCGCGGCGGCATAGCCGCCAACGTCTCCGCTCCCCCTTGTGGGGAGGGGCAGGGGTGGGGGCCCGCTCGCGTCTGCGAGCGAAAGAGACTCGCCTCGGCGCTGCG
>CAKZIN010000072.1 GCA_936933955.1 uncultured Sphingopyxis sp.
GGTGCTGGCGCTCGGCTGGTGGGCGGGGCGGCGGCAGCGCGGCGGGCTCGACCCGCGCCCCGCGATCTTCCTCCTCGCCGCGAGCGCGGTGCCGTTGGCGCTGCTGCTCCCGGAGGCGAGCGCCACCTCGCGCGGGAATGCGCCAACGATGGGTCAGCCGTGGGACGCAGCCAGGGTCGAGACGGCGGTCGCACGCGGCAAGCCGGTGTTCGTCTACTTCACCGCAGACTGGTGCGTCAGCTGCAAGGTCAACGAAGCCGCAACGATCGACCGCGCCGAAACCCGCGCGGCGTTCGAGCGCGCGGGGGTGCAGGTGTTCGTCGCCGACTGGACGCGGCCCGACCCCGCGATCACACGTGAACTGGCGTGGCATGGGCGCAATTCAGTCCCGCTCTATCTCTGGTATGCGCCGGGTCGCTCGCAGCCTGAAATACTGCCGCAACTGCTCACGCCGTCGATGCTGGTCGATCGCGCCATGGCTGCGCGCGCCACCTCCGCGCGGCCGTGAGCAAGCGCGCGGACGTGCGGCTGGTGGAGCTGGGCCTCGCCGAAACACGCGCGCGGGCGCAGGCGCTGATTATGGCCGGGCTCGCCTACGTCGGCGATCAGCGCATCGCCAAGGCGGGGCAGAACGTCCCCGACGATGCGCCGCTGCGCCTCACCGGGCGCGATCATCCCTGGGTGTCGCGCGGCGGGGTGAAGCTCGACCACGCGCTGACCGAGCTTGGCTGGGACGTCGCGGGGGCGGTGGCGATCGACGTCGGCAGCTCCACCGGCGGCTTTACCGACGTGCTGTTAGCGCGCGGCGCGGCGCGGGTTTACGCGGTCGATTCGGGCACCAACCAGCTGGCGTGGAAGCTGCGCCAGGATGATCGGGTGGTGGTGCTCGAACAGCTCTCCGCGCGCCTCCTCACAAGCGAGCATATTCCCGAAGCGGTCGACCTCATCGTTTGCGATGCGAGCTTCATCAGCCTCGCCAAGGTGCTGCCGGTGCCGCTCGGTTTCGCCAAGCCGACCGCGCGGCTGGTGGCGCTGGTCAAACCGCAGTTCGAGGCGGAGCGCGGCGAGGTCGGCAAGAAGGGCGTGGTGCGCGATCCGGAAGTGCACGCGCGCGTCTGTGCGGAGGCCGAGGCCTGGATCGAGGCGCAGGGCTGGCGCGCGCTGCCAACGATGACCAGCCCGATCACCGGCCCCGAGGGTAATGTGGAGTTCCTGCTCGCGGCGGAGCGGGGGTAAAACCCTCCACGGCGCGTGCAGGGGCACGCCTCGTTGTTAGGGACGGAAATGACTCGTTGTTAGGGACGGAAATGATCGGCGCCGCCACCCCCGGCAGTCCTTGACCCGCCGCGTCGCATCGGGCCTGTGGTGCCAGGCACTTTCGACGACAGGACATCCCATGACCGAACTTGCGACGCACGGGCAATTGCGCATGACTCTGGCGCGCTGGCTCTTGGTGCTGGTGCCGCTGATCGTCGGGGTGGGGAGCCTGATGGGCTACCTCTCCAATAGCGGCTACGGCAATCGCTGGTTTGCGAGCCTCGACCTCCCCTGGTTCACGCCGCCGGGCTATGTTTTCGCCATCGTCTGGCCGATCCTCTACACGCTGATGGCGATCGCGCTGGCGATGGTGGTGAGCGCGCGGGGGGCGCGCTGGCGGGGGCCCGCGATCGCCGCGTTCGTGGTGCAGTTCCTCCTCAACCTCGCCTGGTCGCCGACCTTTTTCGGCGCGCGGCAGATCACGGCAGGCTTCTGGCTGATCCTCACCATCCTGATCGCCGCCATCGTCACCACCATTTTGTTCGGGCGCGTGCGAAAGGCGGCGGCGTGGCTGATGGTCCCCTACCTCGCGTGGCTGAGCTTTGCCTCGATGCTCAATTTCACCATCGACCAGCGCAATCCCGACGGCGAACGGCTTGTGCCCGCTGCCGCCAGCGCCGATATTCGCTGAGCCCTCTTCCGGCGAAGGATAACCCAATGCAGTCGCAGAACCGCTTTTTCGACGACATCTCCAAGGTGCTGAATGGCGCCGCAGGCACCTTTGCCGGGATGGCGCGGGAGGTGCAGGACGTCGCCCGCGAACGCGCGCAGGACTTCGTCGGCAATGATTGGGTCCGCCGCGATGAATTTGAGGTGGTGAAGGACATGCTCGCCGCGACGCGCGCCGAACTCGCCGCGCTGAAGGCAAAGGTCGAGGGCGGGTCGCTGGGCGATGCTCCCGCGGTGCGCCCGGCGGCGGCCGCGACGACCACGCCGCCTGCCACGTCGACTCAGGCGAGCGCTGCCGAACAGCCCGGCCCAACCGAGTCCGCCGAAGGCCGCGCGCCTGAGGGGAGCTGATGATCGACCCCTACACCGAACTCCACGACCATGACCTCGGTGAACCGATCGAGGTGATCGAAGGGCTCGCTGCTGCCAGCGGCTGGCCGTACGAACGCGTCGCCGATGACGAGATGGTCGTCAGCCTCGAAGGCAGCTGGGGCAAGTATGAACTGCGCGCGGTGTGGGGGCGCGGGGTCGACCGCATCCTCCAGCTGATGCTGTTTCCCGACATCAAGCTCCTCGACGACCGCCGCAGCGCGCTGGCGGAAACGCTTGGGCTGATCAACGAGCACGTCTGGCTCGGCCATTTCGAGCTGTGGTCGCAGGGCGGCATCATCGTCTACCGCAACTCGGTGCTGCTGAGCGAGGACGGCACCTTGTCGCAGGACATGGCCGACACGCTGATCGGGGCAGCGCTGGAGGAGGCGGAGCGCTTTTTCCCGGTGTTTCAGTTCGTGCTGTGGGGCGGAAAAACGCCCGCGGACGCGATCGCCTCCGCTTTGATCGAAACCCGCGGCGAGGCATGAACGACGCGCCGTCGCCGCATTGGCCTGAGCGCATGGTCGCGCTCGGCTGCGGCCATATGGCGGGCGCGATGATCGCACGCTGGCTGGAGGCCGGCCTTCCTCCGCAAGCGCTGACGGTGGTGCGGCCGAGCGGGACCGCGGTGGCGCCCGGCGTGCGCGTGGTGCGCTCCGCCGACGAGCTCGCTGGCGAGGGCGCGCCAGACGTGCTGCTGATCGGCACCAAGCCGCAGCTCTGGGGCGAGGTGCGCAGCGTCGCGCAGGCGCTTTCGGGCGATGCGACGCTGGTGCTGTCGATCATGGCCGGGCCGACTTTGGCGAGCCTGCGCGCCGACCTTCCTGGGCGGGAGGTGGTTCGGCTGATGCCCAACCTTCCCGTGCGATTCGGAAAGGGCGTGGTCGCGGTCCACCCGCCGCTCGCGCGCGGGGAGGACCGCTGGCTTGCTGCGCTACTCCTGCCGCTCGGCCACGTCGAACCGCTCGCAGACGAGGCCGCGTTCGAAGCGGTAACCGCGCTCGCCGGGTGCGGACCGGCGTTCGTCTTTCGCTATGTCGATGCGATGGCGGCGGCGGGCGAGCGGCTCGGATTAGGGGGCGAGCAGGCCGCCGCCCTGGCGCGCGCAACGCTGGTGGGTGCCGCTGCGCAGCTCGCCGCGGACGAGGACGCTACCCCCACGGCGCTGGCCGATCGGGTGGCGAGCAAGGGCGGCTCGACCCGCGCCGGGCTCGACCGGCTCGATCGGGACGGCGCGCTGCAAGGGCTGCTCGCCGAAACGCTGGAGGCGGCGCGGGCGCGTGGGCGGGAGCTGGCCGAGTCCCCGCGTTGACCCCTCCACCGCCGCCACCTAACGCGCGGAGCCATGGCTGACCCCGACATTATTTTCGCCCGCGAGGCGCATTCCTCCCCCGTCGCCGACGCGGATCGCGCAGCGTTGATCGCCGATCCGGGCTTCGGCAAGGTGTTCACCGATCACATGGCGATCGCGCGCTACACTCGCGAGCGCAGCTGGCACGACGCCAAGATCACCGCACGCGCGCCGATCGCACTCGATCCCGCCGCGTCGGTGCTGCATTACGCGCAGGAGATTTTCGAAGGGCTCAAGGCCTACCGTCTCGCCGATGGCGCGATGGCGCTGTTTCGCCCGGAGGCCAACGCCGCACGCTTCGCCAGCTCCGCCGAGCGCATGGCAATGCCCGAACTGCCGACGCCGCTGTTCATGGGCGCGATCGAGGGGCTGGTCGAGGCCGACAAGCAGTGGTTCCCCGATGTCGAGGGCGGCAGCCTCTACCTCCGCCCGTTCATGTTCGCGTCGGAGGTGTTCCTCGGCGTGCGGCCGGCAAACGAATATCTGTTCGTCACCATCGCCGTTTCCTCCGGCGCCTATTTCAAGGGCGGAGCGAAGCCGGTGCGGCTACTTGTTTCGGCGCATGACAGCCGCGCCGGACCGGGCGGCACGGGGGCGGCCAAGTGCGGCGGCAATTACGCCGCGAGCCTGCGCGCGCAACGCGACGCGATCGCCCGCGGATTCGACCAGGTGATGTTCCTCGACGGCGCCGAACATCGCTACATCGAGGAGCTGGGGGGCATGAACCTGTTCTTCGTCATGGACGACGGCAGCATGGTCACGCCCTCGCTCAACGGCTCGATCCTCCCCGGCATCACCCGCGACAGCCTGATCACGCTCGCGCGCGATATGGGCGTGGAGGTGGTGGAGCGCCGCTACGCGCTCGACGAATGGCGCGCCGACGTGGCGAGCGGTCGCTGCCGTGAGAGCTTCGCGTGCGGCACCGCGGCGGTGGTGACGCCGGTGGCAGGCGTGGCGGGCGACGGGTTCGAGCTGACGGTGGGTTCAGGCGAGCCGGGCGAACTGACCTGGCGTCTGCGCGACGCGCTCACCGCCATCCAGCGCGGGACCGCGCCGGACCCGCACGGCTGGGTGCATCGCCTGCCCTGACGGTTTTCGCTTGTGGGCGGTCAGCGCAGCGGCTCGACCACCGCGCCGCGCTCACGAACATAGGGTTGCGCGAGCGGAGGATCGAGGATCTCCAGCACACGCTCGACCGGTCGGCACAGCCGCGCGCCCTTTTGCGTTACGACGATCGGGCGTTCAATCATGATCGGATGCTCGATCATCGCGTCGATCAGCGTGTCGTCGCTAACCTGGGGCAGGTCGTACCCAAGCTCCTCCATCGGCGTGCCCTTGCGGCGCATCACCTCCCGCGGGGGCAGGTCCATGGCTGCGATCAGTTCGGCAAGCTCGCCCCGCGACGGCGGCGTTTCGAGATAGAGCACCACCTCCGGCTCAACGCCCGTCGCGCGTATAATGCCGAGCACGTCGCGCGAGGTGCTACAGGCCGGGTTGTGGTAAATACGCGTGGTCATTTGCGACCAACACGCGAACGCGCGGTAAGGTTCACGGGTTGGCGCCTCTCGCCAAGCCTTGCCCCCGCGCACCGCTTGCGGGCAAAGGGTGCGCGATGACTGATACGGCCACCCCTGCCTTCGACCCCGCCCCATATCTCGAGGCGGCGCGCGTTTCCAAAGCCTGGCCGTTCGAGGAAGCGCGCAAGCTCGTGCAGCGCTACCCGGAGGGGAAGCCCAACGGCGCGGCGGTATTGTTCGAAACGGGTTACGGCCCCTCCGGCCTCCCGCATATCGGCACCTTTCAGGAGGTGCTGCGCACGACGATGGTGCGGCGCGCCTATGAGACGCTGGTGCCGGGGGCGCCGACGCGGCTCGTCTCGTTCAGCGACGACATGGACGGGCTGCGCAAGGTACCCGACAATGTGCCCAACCGCGACATGCTTACCGAGCACCTCGGTCGCCCGCTGTCGGCGATCCCCGACCCGTTCGGCACGCACGAAAGTTTTGGCGCGCACAATAATGCACGGTTGCGCGCGTTTCTCGACGGGTTCGGGTTCGACTATGAGTTCGTGAGCTCGACCGAGCGCTACACCAGCGGCGCGTTTGACGATCAATTGCGCGAAGTGCTGCGGCGCTGGGATGCGATTCAGGCGGTCATGCTGCCGACGCTGCGGGCCGAACGTGCCGCCTCCTACGCGCCGGTGCTGCCCATCTCCCCCACCACCGGCCGCGTGTTGCAGGTGCCGGTGGAGGTCGTGGACGCCGATTCCGGGCTGGTGCGCTTCACCGATGAGGACGGCAGCAGCGTCGAGCAATCGGTGCTCGGTGGGCGCGCCAAGCTGCAGTGGAAGCCCGACTGGGGCATGCGCTGGGCCGCGCTGGGCGTCGATTACGAAATGTACGGCAAGGACCTCACCGACAGCGGGGTGCTCGCCAGCAAGATCGCCAAGATCCTCGGCGCGCGGCCGCCTGCGCAGATGATCTACGAGCTGTTCCTCGACGAGCGCGGCGAAAAGATCAGCAAGTCCAAGGGCAACGGCCTGACCATCGACCAATGGTTGAGCTACGCCCCGCCCGAAAGCCTCGCCGCCTACCTTTACCGCGAGCCCAAGGCGGCGAAGGCGCTGCACCTGGGGCTGATTCCTAAAGCGATCGACGACTACGAAGGCTTCCGCGGCGGCTGGGCGGAGCAGTCGCCCGACAAGCGGCTCGGCAACGCTGCGCACCATGTCCACGGCGGCGTCGTCCCCGACGAAGCGTTGCCGGTCAGCTTCGCGCTGCTGCTCAACCTCGTCGGCGTGCTCGGCAAGGGGGCGAGCGTCGAGCAGGTCAAGGCCTACCTCGCGCGTTACCTCCCCGACGCGGCGCCGAGTGCGCGGCTCGATGCGCTGATCGAAAAGGCCGTCGCCTATAATCGCGACGTGATCGCACCCACGCTCAACCGCCGTGCGCCGACCGCGGCGGAGGCGGAGGCGCTACGCGCGCTCGACTCCGCGCTGGAACGACTGGGCGAAGGCGCCGATGCGGAGGCGCTTCAGAACGCGGTGTATGAGGTCGGCAAGGACGAACGCCACGGCTTCGCCAGCCTGCGCGACTGGTTCCGCGCGCTCTACGAAATCCTCCTCGGCTCCGAGCAAGGCCCGCGCATGGGCAGCTTTATCGCCCTCTACGGCGTGGCCAACACCCGCACCCTTATCGCGGAGGCGTTGGGGGCCACGACCGCGAGCGGGTAGGGCTTCGCCCGGCAGACTCGCGAAAGCTGGTCCGTTTGCGATCAAAGTGCGAGAGTCGGGCGCGCGGTTTGTGCCCGACGCCGTTGACAAGCCCCGTCTGAAAGGCAGAGTGCTCGCCAAATCAGACGCTTGGGGGGCGCGTATGTCTGTTGGGGGATATGAGGACATCCGCTTTGCGGATGATCCGGGCTATGACGACGGGTCGCGCGCCCGGACGGGATGGGGCCGGCTTGGGGACCGGATCCGGTTGTTCACCGATCGGAGCGAGGGGCGATATCTTCGCGCGCTGCGTGTCGCGACGCTTCTGATCGCCACGCTTCTCCTGCTGATCGCGCTGATCTACCTCGCCCTCGGGCTCTACGGGCGCGCGCACGTGCTGTCGGCGAAGCCGGCCGACGTCGAAGTGGCGGGCAGCGACCTCGTCACCCGGCCGACCGACCGCTCCGCGCAGCCGAGCGAAACCGACGGCACCCGGCCGCGGGCGCAGGGACCCCGGTGGGCGGCGGAGGTGCCGCAGGCGACGCGCACCGCTCTGTTCACAAGCTACAGGCAGCTGTTCGAGCCCTACAAGCGCGCCGGGGACGGACGCCTCACCGAACAGGCGCTGATGGCGCGATTGTTCCCCGACGCTGCCCTGGATGCGTTCGCGGACGTCGCAATGCGGCGTCCGGCCGGCGAGCCCAATGCCGCGCGCGACAGCATCTTCGCCATGTTCGCACGGGCGCTCGATGAGGCCGGGAGAGACGGTCAGACGAAGCGCGAACTTTCGGCCTATAAGGCCGCTCGGCAGGTGCAGGTCTGCCGGACCGTCACGACCGAACGCCAGCGTCGGGTCCAGCAATGGGACCGGTACAGCATCGCCTGCCCCTATTGGTACGAGGACAACGGGTGCCTGGTGACGCGATCCATCACCGAGCCCGTGTCGTCGCGCGCTTGCCGGATGCAGTTCCCCTCCGAACTCGCCGGCCCCGCCGAAACGATGGAAATGCTGCGCATGCGCTTCCTCACAGAGATGGGCAGCCGTCTCAGTAGCGCCGAGAACGATGCGGAAGCGGTGAACCTCGCGCGGGCCCAGATGCGCCAGCGGGGCGCGCAGCAGTTGATGGAGGCCGCCAAATATCTGCTCGCCTTTCTGGCGGTGATGATGCTGTACATATTCGTCGCGGTCGAGCGGCATCAGCGCTCCATGGTCCGCGCGTTCGAGCAGCTTGCGGGCAATTCGGACAGGCGCGCACAGCCGCACGGCCCTCCCGCGCAAACAGCGACGCCGACAAGCTAGGGCGCCGTCACCATCCGCAGCACGCTGGCGTAGCCGGGGGCGATGGTCAGGCGCTCGGCATGTCCGTCCTTGACGAGCGCGGCGTGGGCGGCGGGGAGGCGGTAGCAGGGCAGGCCCATGAAGAGGTGGTGCTCGGCATGGAAATTGACCCAGTAGGGGGCCACCAGCGCCCGTTCGAGCCAGTTGGCGCGGGTGGTGCGCGCGTGGCTGAACGGGTCGCCCGGACCGGTGGCGGTGCAGGCGTGCTCGGCGATGTTGCGCACCCGCAGCGCGAGTTGAAACGTCGTCGCAAGGCTCACCAGCCACAGCAGGAAGGGCGTCCACCCCCACAGCAGCAAAGATAGCGCGAGCAGTCCGAGCTGAAAGCCGACGAAGCGGAGGAAGGCGCTGCGCAACGGCCCTTCGCCCCGAACTGCGATGCGCAACTGCGCGCCGCGCTGCTTGAGGAAGGTCCGACCGCTGAGGTCACGCGCAACCTTGCGCCACAGGCTCGCGCGGCTGGTCGGGAACGGCGCGCTCAGCGACAGGTCGGGGTCTTCGGGCTGCTGGGTGAAGCGATGATGCGCGAGGTGATAGGTGCGATATGCCTTGAGGTCGCTGCCCACCGCGACCCCGCTCGCCCACTGTCCCAGCCAGTTGTTGAGAGCGCGGTTGGGGTGGAGCAGCCCGTGCGCGGCATCGTGCATGAGGATCGCGAGGCCCAGCTGCCGCCCCCCGATCAACGCGATCGCGAACGGCCAGCTGAACGGGCCGAGCCAGACGGCCAGCGCTAGAATAAGCGCAATGCTCCCCCACGCATGCGCCACCAGCCACACCCCCCGCCAGCGCGACACGCGCCGAAGGTCCGCCCACGTCGCGGGGGCGAACACGGCATCAGGGCGAACGGCGGCGACCGCAGGCATGGCGGGGAGGCTAGCACGTCGCGGGGCGCGAGGAAGGGGTTTCGCGTTAGAGCGGCGAAACGAAGCGCGCAGGGCAGATGCGGCGCGCATCGGTCATAGCTCAGCCAAGGCGCTCGACCTTGCCTTCCTGCATCGCAACTGATAATCGTTCGCAACAATGCCGCGTTCCCCCCAGAGTCTCGATCGCGTGCCCATTGGGCGGGTGGCGCGGGTGACGCATGTCGACTGGGACATGCTGCCAAGTGCAGAGGCGCGGCGGCTGCGCGATTTCGGCCTGTTCGAAGGCGTCGAGGTCGAACCCCTCCATCGCGGCGCGCTGTTTTTTCGCGATCCGCTGGCGGTGCGTCTAGGGCGGCTGTCGATCATCCTGCGCGGCGCGCATGCGCGGGCCGTGACCGTCGTGCCCGAACCCGACTGACGGCGCCGCGTCGATGACCACGCTGCCTCCGCTGATCGCGCTGGCCGGCAATCCCAACGCCGGTAAAAGCTCGCTGTTCAACGCGCTGACCGGCGCGCGGCAAAAGATCGCCAACTATCCGGGCGTGACGGTGGAGCGGCACGCCGGTCGCACGACGCTGGGCGACGGGCGGCCGGTGGAGCTGGTCGACCTCCCCGGCGCCTACAGCCTCGACCCCGCGAGCCCCGATGAGGCGGTAACCCGCGCCGTCCTGCTGGGCGAGCAGGCGGGGGAGCGGCGCCCCGACGCGCTGATCGTGGTGGTCGATGCGGGGCAGCTCGAAAATCACCTCCGCTTCGCGCTCGAACTGATCGGGCTCGGCCTCCCCACGGTGGTGGCGCTCAACATGGTCGACATGGCCGAGCGCGACGGGCTGGAGCTCGACGTCGCGGCGCTTTCGGCGGAGCTCGGCGTGCCCGTCATCCCGACCGTAGCGGTGCGCAAGCGCGGCCTCACCGCGCTCAGCGCGGCGCTTGGCGAGGTGCTGGGAAGGCCACCTGCTTCGCTAGACATCGCTGGCGACGATGCCGGCCGCCGCGATCAGGCGCGGGCCATCGCACGCGCGGCGACGCTGGGCGAGAGCTGGCAGCGCAACTGGACGCGCCGGCTCGACAGCGTGCTGCTGCATCCGCTGCTCGGCTTCGTCATCCTGCTCGCGATCCTGTTCGCGCTGTTCCAGGCGGTGTTCAGCCTCGCCGAAACGCCCATCGCGTGGATCGAGGGCGTGGTGGCGAGCCTGGCTGACGCCGTTTCCGGCGCGCTCCCGGCCGGGTTCCTGCGCGACCTCCTCGTCGACGGCGTAATCGCGGGGGTCGGCGCGGTGATCGTCTTTCTGCCGCAGATCATCATCCTGTTCTTCTTCATCCTGCTGCTTGAGGCGACAGGCTACATGGCGCGCGCCGCGTTCCTGATGGACGGGCTGATGGCGCGAGTCGGCCTGTCCGGGCGCGGTTTCATCCCGCTTCTGTCGAGCTTCGCCTGCGCCGTTCCGGGCATTATGGCGACGCGCGCGATCCCGGAGCCAAAGGATCGGCTGACGACCATCCTCATCGCGCCGCTGATGACCTGTTCCGCGCGCCTGCCGGTATATGCGGTGATCATCGGCGCCTTCATCCCCGCGCGCACGCTGGCTGGAGGAATCGGGCTGCAGGGGCTGGTGCTGTTCTGCCTCTACCTCGCCGGAGTGGTGGGGGCGCTGGGGGTGGCCTGGGTGCTGCGGCGCAGCATCACCAAGGGGTCGGCGGGCGGGTTCCTGATGGAGCTGCCCCGCTACCAGTTGCCGCGCATCACCGACATCGCACTTGCGCTGTGGCAGCGGGCGTGGCTGTTCCTGAAGCGCGCGGGGACGATCATCTTTGCCTCGACCGTCGCGCTGTGGCTGCTGCTCGCCTACCCCAAGCCGCCGGTGGGCTCGGGCATCCCCACCACCGAATATTCGATCGGCGGCCGCATCGCGAGCGGGCTCGAGGTGCTGGTGCGCCCGATCGGTTTCAACCACGACATCGCCATCGCGCTGATTCCCGCCATGGCCGCGCGCGAGGTGGCGGTGTCTGCGCTCGCCACCGCCTACGCCATCGACAGCAAGGATGATGCGACCACCGAACGCGCGCTGGGCAGCCGACTGGCGGGCAAATGGAGCCTCGCCACCGCGCTCGCCTTCCTCGCCTGGTTCGTGTTCGCCCCGCAGTGCGTCTCGACCATCGCGGTGGTGCGGCGGGAGACCAATGGCTGGAAGTGGCCCGCCTTCATGGTTGGCTACCTGTTTGCGCTCGCTTACATCGCCGCAGGCTTGACATACTGGGTCGCGGTCGCCTTCGGCTTGGGCTGAACAGGGGAGCGTCACGCGACATGGCAGGCAGCGTCAACAAGGTCATTCTGGTCGGCAATCTCGGCGCCGATCCTGAGGTGAAGAGCTTTCAGAACGGCGGGCGCATCGCCAATCTGCGCATCGCCACCAGCGAAAACTGGAAGGACCGCGCCACCGGCGAGCGCAAGGAGCGCACCGAATGGCACAATGTCGTCATTCAGTCCGACGGCCTGGTCGGCGTGGTCGAACGCTTCCTCAAGAAGGGCAGCAAAATCTACATCGAAGGCCAACTGCGCACCCGCAAATGGCAGGACCGTGACGGCAACGACCGCTACACCACCGAAGTGAGCGTCGGTGGCATGGGCGGCGTGCTGACCATGCTCGACGGTGCAGGCGGCGGCGGCGGCGGCGGGTCGCGCGGCGGCGGCTATGGCTCGGGTGGCGGCTACGGCGGCGATTCGGATTTCGGCGGCGGCAACGATTACAGCTCGGGCGCATCGCGCAGCGGTGGATCGGGTGGCGGTTCGGGCGGCGCGCCGTTCGACGACCTCGACGACGAAGTGCCCTTCTAGGCGGCAGGCGTAAGCCCGGCTCGGCGCGCGAGGGTGAGAAGCGCGTCGGCGACCTGTGCGCTGTGCGTCGCGTGCAGCCAGCGCCCGCCCTCCGCGATCCGCTCGACGGTGACGCCGGGCAGCGTCTTGCGCCAGTAGCGCTCGGTCGGATCGAAGGCGTAGAGCGGGTCGCGCTCACCCACCAGGATCGTCCAGTTCGACCCGTCGTTGAGCGGCGTCGCGCGCTTGCCTTCGCTCTGCGCCTGCATATCCGCGAGGAAGCCGCGCATGCCGAGGGCGCATTGCCGCCCGCCCCGCACCAGCGCCGCGAGCTCCGCCGGGTCGTCGAGCACGCCGAGGTCGATCGGGCTTTCCGCGACACTCTGCCGCATGAGTTTGGCGATGGCCGCCTCGCTGGTCCGCTGCGACAGCAGCCGCGCCATGCGTTCGGCGAGCCACGGGCGATCGTAGAACAGCGCGCGCGCGGCGCCCATCATGCCTTTGCGGCGCTGGTCGAGCTCCACCGGCGGGTCGGGGTTGAGCAGCACGCCGCCGACGACGCGATCGGGCAGCACGCCGGCAGCGGTCACGGTGGCCCCGGGCACCCCGCGTGACAGCAGCAGCACTGGCCCAAGCTCAAGCGTCGCGCACAACTCGTCAACGTCGTGGGAGAGCGCGCGATAGGGGCAGGCATCGACCGCGTCGCTGAGCCCGAACCCCGCGCGATCGAAGGCGATCGGCCGCATCCCGCGCGCCTGCAACGCCGCGATCAGGCGCGGGGAGATCGCGCGTGCGAGCGAGGTTGCGTGAACCAGCAGCACCGGTACGCCCTCGGGCGGCCCGTGATCGGCGACCGCGATCCGCCCGGAGGTCCAGGCCCTCGCGATCAGCCGCAGCGGCTCTGCTTCCGCGACTCCCGCGCTCAGGACGATGTCGCACGCCGCGGCGAGGCCCGCGAGTGCGTCGACCTCGGCGACGACGCGGGCCAGATCGACCGCATATTCGACGCCGCAGGCGACGAACACGGCCTTGAGGTCGGACTTGACCGCATGGTCTGAGATATTGAGCGAACGCGCGACCTCAGCGCGCATATGCCCGTGCGCGATGCCGCGCGCGATCATCGCCTGCCGGAGCGTCAGCCCGAACAGGTCGCCAAACAGCCGATCGATCCCCGACGGCGGCGCAAGCTCGCCCGCGGCGATGCGGAGGACCTCGCGGATCAGCTCGGTCTGCCGCGCCGCGCCGGCGCGGGTCATTGCGCTCGCGACGAGCTTGCGCGCGGTTTCGTAGCCGATGCCGAGCGCGGCTGCGGCATCGCGCAGGTTGCCCGTTTCCGCGAGGGCAGACACGAGCCGCGTCTCCGCCGGCGTGAAGCGATGCGCGCGGGCGGCGCGGCCGATCCCCGCGTCCGCCGGGCGAAAAGCGAGCAGCGCGAACTCCGCCTCGCCCCGGTCGAGCGCGCGGCGCACATCCGCCGTGATGGGCCAGCCCTTCACCGCCGCTGCGCCTCCCGATGCGACGGCGACGGGGCGGCCGCTGTCATCCTTCACGAGCAGCGCGAGATGTGCGCTGGTTCGCGACGGCGGGGCGAGCGAGGCGTCGGCGGTCGACCATGTGTCGAGCCAGTCGCTGAAGCTCGCATCGGCGATGACGATGTGACCGTCGCGGTCGCAGGCGGCGGAGGCGAAGCTGCCGGGAACCAGCTCGGCGATCGGCGCCACGGGGGCCGCCAAGGCCTCGTCGATGGCCTCACCCAGCGCCTCGGGTTCGTGGATCACGGCATCAAGGAAGCCGTCACTGTCGTCGGCAAAGGCGAGCAAGGAGGTGCCGTCGCGTTGCGCGGTGCGAAAACGGTCGAGGAAGCGGCTAGCGCGCATCACCGTTCGACGATGCGGTGCAGGCTGAACGCTCGCTACCCCCAAACGGGGGGCGCAAGCGCGACGTCACCGCTCTACCCAGCATCTCAGGTCGACCGGCTGCCTGGTGGACCCAACAAGGTTCGGGACCGCCGACGGTTTGGGGAAGCCCCGGCCGGATTCCGGATCGAACCAAAGGCGCGTGCCGTGGACCCGATCCCTCTTCGCGGCACGCGCCCCTTCTCCTACTCGTCCCGCGCCGACGGCGGGGCGAGCATGCTGGAGAGGCCGGAAAAGGCGCCGCCCTTTCGCGCGGCCTCCTCCTCGCTGAGAACGCCACGCTCGCGTAATATGGCGTCGGCATTGGGCGCGCGCGGAAAGGGATCGAGCGCCAGCGCCACAGTTTCGACGAGCGCGTCGCCCAGCGGCAGACGCCCGCCGTCATAGCCCACCGTGTCGAGCGCATCGGCGTCGAGCTCCACTTCGGCCTCACTCTCCTCCGCTTCGAGGAGCGCGGTCGGCACGAAGCGCAGCGCGACGGGCTCACGCACGTTGACGGGCAGAGGTTCGCCGGTCGCGGCACAGCGCTGGACCAGCGCCGCGCGCACTTCGCCGGTGAGCGTCACCACCTCTCCCCCGCCGACGTCGAGCACGACATCGGCGTCCAAACTGTCGAGCGATTCCCAGCCAAAGCGCGCTGCCGCAGCGGCGCGCGCGTCGGCGTCGAGGCTGACGCTGCGTTCACCGCTCCGCTGACGCACGTCGGCGATGGCGGGCTCGAGGTCGGTCACGCCGCCCCTCCGAACAACCGTCCGCGCTCTGCCGCGATCAACCGCGCGACCTCCGCCGCGTGAGTGGAGTCGCCCGCGAGGAGGTTGCGCGTCGCCACCCCCTCCAGCGCGGAGGGGTCGCTGCCCGCGTCACGTAGCGCCTGCAGTCGCCCGCCGAGCGCGCTCATCATGCGCCCGACATGCTTGCCGACGATCATGTCGCCGACGCCGATCTGACGCAGCTGGCCGTCCATATCGTCGACGAACAGTTCGGTGAGGTGCGCCGCGTCGGCGGTGCGCGCGGGGTCGCGCTCCCACGCCAGCAGCGTCAGCGCGACCACCGTGGCGAGCACGTCGAAGCGCCCGTCAAGCGTGTCGGGAACGCCCGCGCGATACCAGTGCGGTTGCCGCGCACGCTCGACCACGGCGGCATAGGCGGGGCGCAACGCCTCGCGCGGGTCCGGCTCGCTCGCGCCGAACAGTCGGTTGAGGAGGCCCATCGCGTCAGGCCGGGGGGTAACGCAGGCGACCGACGAAGCGCGACAGCGACGGACGGCGTTCGGCCCTCGCGCGCCAGCCTGCCTTGAACTTTTCGAAGCGCATCACCTCGTCGATCCGCCGCGCGAGGAAGGTGCGCGTCTCGGAGAGGTTGTCGCTCTCGTCGCCCAGGAACACGGCGATGGTCGAGCCGTAGACTCCCGACAGCGTCAGCCGCTTGGTATAGTGGTTGAAGTCGGTCGCAGTGTCGCCGGCGAGCCGCCACATCGCATCCGCCGCGCGCCAGCCAAGCCGGGTCGCGAAGGGGAGGTTGGTGGGCAGCGCGAGCACCGCCAGCGCCCGGCGCAGCGCCTCCCGTTCGGGCAGCAGGATGTCGAGCCGCGTCTCCACCAGCGCGGTGATACGCGCGCGGATCTTCATCGCGCCCAAGGTTTCCGGCGGCAGGCGGCGCGCCATCTCCGCATCGATATGCGCGAACCAGGCGTCGATCTGCGCGACGGCATCTTTGCCGACCGCAATCCGCGCGAGCTCCGGGTCGATCCCGCGCGTAGCCGCCGCGCTGCGCACCGCCGCCTCACCCCAACCGTCGAAGGCGGCGTTGCTGGCGACATCGGCGATCAGCGCTTCGCGCAGCTCGTCGAGCGTGGGATCGTCGGGCAGGGACTGGGTCATGGTGCTACGATAAGCGCAGCGCGCCCCCGCGTCACCCCTCCGCCTGCTCCGCCGACGCGCGGCGCGACGGCAGGCGGATCAGCACCAGTCCGGCGGCGACCAGCACGCCCCCGAACATCTCGATCGGGGAGAGCTGCTCATGATAGACCCACCAGCCGATCACCGACGCCACCGCCGGCTGGGTGAGCAGCGACAGCCCCACCACCAGCGCGGAGAAATGGGGCAGGGCGTAGACCATCAGCCCCTGCCCGATCAGCTGGCTCGACACTGCGAGCGCGATCACCGGCCACCAGACCGTCGGCACGATCTGTTCGCCCAGGAGCGTCGCGATGGCGAGCAGCGGCAGCAACCCAGCGGCGGTCGCGATGGCCAGCGTCGGAAACGGCGCAAGGCCACCCCGCGCACGCTGCATGGCGAGGACATAGGCGGCGTAGAGCACCCCCGCGAGCACGCAGAGGAGATCGCCGAGCAACACATTGGGCCCCTCTTGCCCGCTGTCGCGCATCAGCATGTAGGCGCCCACCAGCGTCAGCGCGATGGCGACGCTTTCGATGGGGGTGGCCCAGCGGCGCGCCACCACCAGCGTCGTCACCGCGAGGATCGGGCTCGCCGCGTTTCCGAACAGCGTCGCATGCGCCATTTTGGTGAGGAGGATGCCCGCGTGCCAGCTCGCAAGGTCGAGCGCGAAGAACACGCCCGCCAGCGCCGCCAACGCGACCAATCCGCGCGAAGGCGGCGATGCGCGCAAGTCCTTGACCGCGAGCAGCGCCAGCACCGGCAGCGCAATTGCCAGCCGCCAGAACCCCGCGCTGACCGGTCCGACATCGGACAGCCGAACGAACAGCGGCCCCGCCGCGAGCGCCGCATTGGCGGCGATCAGTGCCGGAAAGGCGAGCGCAGGTGCGCGGGCCTCGCCCGGTGGAACGGTTGCCGTAGCGGCGGGCGCGGAACCTGTTGCGGCAGTCATCGGCTCGCCCTAGCCGGGTCGTCCCGCGCCGCCTAGCCGCGCCAGCTACCGGAGCCATTTGCCGCCATGCCCAGCCTGTTCGACCCCATCCGTCTCGGCGCGCTCGACTGCCCCAACCGGATCGTCATGGCGCCGCTCACCCGCGGCCGCAGCGACGTGCCGGGCCATGTCCCGCAGAGCGCGCTCAAGGCGGAATACTACAGCCAGCGCGCCGACGCCGGGCTGCTCATCGCCGAAGCAACAGGCATCAGCGTGGAGGGGCTCGGCTGGCCCAAGGCCCCCGGCATCTGGTCGGACGAGCAGGTCGCGGGCTGGCAGCCGGTGACGCAGGCGGTGCACGACGCGGGCGGGCGGATCGTGCTGCAGCTGTGGCACATGGGGCGCCTCGTCCACCCCGACTTCCTTGGTGGGGAGGCGCCGGTCAGCGCCAGCGCCACCACCGCGCCCGGCTACGCCCATACCGCTGAAGGCAAGAAGGACTATGCGCAGGCCCGCGCGCTCGCCGTCGAGGAGATGCCGCGGCTGCGCGAAGACTACGCCCGCGCCGCCGCCAATGCGATGCGCGCGGGGTTCGACGGCGTGCAGCTCCACGCCGCCAACGGCTACCTCATCGACCAATTTCTCCGCGACGGGACCAACCATCGCAGCGACGAATATGGCGGCTCGATCGCCAACCGCGTGCGCCTGTTGAGCGAGGTGACGCAGACGCTGATCGACACCGTCGGGGCCGACCGCGTCGGCGTGCGCCTCTCCCCCAATGGGGAGACGCAAGGGTGCGACGACAGCGATCCGCAGGCGACCTTTACCGCCGCTGCGGCGGAGTTGCAGCGGCTCGGCATCGCCTGGCTCGAGCTGCGCGAGCAAAAGCCGTTCGGCAATTTCGGCAAGAGCGATGTGCCGCGCGTCAGCCCGTCGATCCGCAAGGTCTTCACCAACCCGCTGGTGCTCAACCAGGAGTATCGCCTCGACAGCGCGCGGGAGGATATTGCCAGCGGGCTCGCCGACGCGATCAGTTTCGGGCGGACCTATATCTCCAACCCCGACCTGGTGGAGCGGCTGCGCGCCGATGCGGAACTCGCGCCCGACAACTACCGGACGTGGTATTCGGACGGGCCGGAGGGTTACACCGACTATCCGCGCATGGGCGGCGCCGCTTGAGCGAAACCACGCATCGGTTGTCGCGCGAAGGTCGCCCCGACCTCGCCGCGCGCGTGGTGGAGGGCGCGGGGCCGACGGTGCTGTTCCTCCCCGGTTATGCCAGCGACATGGCGGGGTCGAAGGCGGAGGCGCTCGCTGCCTGGGCGTTGCGCAGCGGACGGCGACTCGTGCGCTTCGACTATGCGGGCTGCGGCGCATCGGACGGGCGCTTCGCCGATCAGACGCTGCTCGACTGGCGCGACGATGCGCTGGCGGTGGTCGCCGAGCATGCGTCGGCAGGCCCGCTCGTGCTGGTCGGATCGTCGATGGGCGGCTGGCTGATGCTCCACGTCGCGCTCGCGCTGGGGGAGCGGGTGGCGGGGCTGGTCGGCGTCGCCGCAGCGCCCGACTTCACCGATTGGGGCTTTGACGCGGGCCATGTGGCGGCGCTGCAACGCGACGGTGAGTTGCGGGAGGAGAGCCCCTACGGCCCCGAACCGACGCTCACCACGCGCGCGCTGTGGGAGTCGGGCGAGCGGCTGCGGCTGCTCGACACGGAGATCGCGATCGGCGCCCCGGTGCGTCTGCTGCACGGCGATGCCGATCCCGACGTGCCGCTCGACATCGCCTTCCGCCTTGCGCGGGCCGTGCGTTCAGCGGACGTTGTGACGAGCGTGATCAAGGGCGGCGATCATCGTCTGTCGAGCGAGTCTGACCTCGCCCGGCTGATCGCCACCGTGGAAAGCCTTGCATGATCGCCGCGCTGCTGCTCGCACTTCAGACCGCTCCTGCCGTGCCGCAGTCGCCCCCCGCGCCAGCCGCCACGCCCGCGCCGCGCACGCTGGGCGTGATCGACGCCGACGACCAGCGCCG
>CAKZIN010000073.1 GCA_936933955.1 uncultured Sphingopyxis sp.
CCACCACTGCGACGGGAGCGGCCGGCGTCGGCTGAGCGGGCTGCGCGGCGGTCGCGGGAGCGGGCGCGGCGGTCTGCGCCAGCGCGACGCTAGGGAGCGCGGTGCTCGACAGCAGCAAAAGCAGCGTGGTCCGGGCAGGAGAGTTGAGCGTCACGAAATCGTCCTCATATCCACGCAACAAAAGCGGCCGTCGCTCCGCTGGACGGCCGCGACACGCGGCTAAACATCGTCGCCACAGCGCGAAACCCCCGCACCGCACGTGCGCCGCCCCTCTGCCCGATGCCGATCAACCGATCAACCCGGATAGGCGGCGCCACAGTCCGACCTCCCCCAAGTCGTTGAAGGTCACCGCAACGGTCAAAGCCAGAATAAGCGCAAAGCCGACCCGATATGCGACCGCCTGTGTCGCGAGCGAGACCGGTCGGCGCTGCAATGCCTCGATCCCCAGGAAAAGGAGGTGGCCGCCGTCGAGCATCGGCAGCGGGAGAAGGTTCATCACGGCGAGGTTCAGAGAGATCAGCGCCGCGAACAGCAGCAGCGCGCGCCAGCCGAGCGTCGCCTGCTCGCCGGAGCTCTTGGCGATCGCGACCGGGCCGCCGAGTTCGCTCAAGGATCGGCGTCCGGTGATCATTTGGCCGATCACGGCGCCCGTCTGGCGCACGATCAGCCAGCTCTGCTGCACCGCGACGACCGGCGCTTCGAGCAGGCTCACCGATTGCACGCGCACCTTGCCGCTGCGGATGCCGAGCAGCCCGCGTTCGTAGCGATTGCCGAAACGATCGCCCATCGCCGCGCGGTCGGGTACGATCGTCACGCGCTGTACCACGTCGCCGCGCGAGAATTCGACACGCACCGGCTCACCCGGGCGATAAGCGACGCGGGGGGCGATGTCGGTGTAATGCCGGATACGCTCGCCATCGATCGACAGGATGCGGTCGCCGGGAAGGAGGCCCGCGCTGGCAGCCGCGCTCCCGGCCATGACGGTGCCGATGACCGGTTCCGACGCGGGCTTTCCGTAAGCGAGCGCGAAACCCGACAGGATCAGCAGCGCAAGCAGCAGGTTGGCGACCGGCCCGGCGAGGACCGTCAGAGCACGTCGACCAAGCGACGCGGCGAGGAAGCCATCCTTCGGCCCAGCCCCGGACACGTTGGGCGCCGACGCCGCGTCCTCGTCCCCGGCAAAGCGCACATAGCCGCCGAGCGGGAGCCAACCGACTTTCCAGCGTGTGCCCGCCTTGTCGGTCCAGCCCGCGATCTCGCGCCCGATGCCGACCGAGAAGCTTTCCGCGCGGATGCCGCAGCGCTTTGCCACCCAGTAGTGGCCGAGTTCGTGGATGAACACCAGCGGCGCCAGCACCGCGACGAACGCGAGCAGCGTCACGAACAGCGACGGTGCTTCAAGCATCAGGGGCGGCAGGGAGCAGCTGCATGGCGTGCGCGCGGCTTTCGGCATCGACGCTGAACAGCTGATGAAGGCTTTGCGGGGCGACAGGAAACCGCGCCTCCAACACCCGCTCGACGGTGCGAACGATGTCGAGGAAACCGATCCGTCCTTTGAGGAAGGCCTCGACCGCAACCTCATTGGCCGCGTTGAGCTGGGCGGGGCGCCCTCCCCCTTCCGCGATCGCAGCACGCGCGAGCGCGGTGGCGGGGAAGCGGCTCTCATCCACCGCGAAGAAGTCGAGTCGGCCGATCTTCGCCAGATCCAGCCGCTCGCACGGGGTCTCCATCCGATCGGGCCACGCCAGCGCGCTCGCGATCGGCACGCGCATATCGGGCGGGCCGAGCTGCGCGATGGTTGAACCGTCGACATAACCCACCATCGAATGCACGACGGACTGCGGGTGCACGACGATGTCGAGCCGGTCGAGTCCGACGGGAAAGAGGTGGTAGGCCTCGATCAGCTCAAGCCCCTTGTTCATCATCGTCGCGCTATCGACGCTGATCTTCGCCCCCATCGACCAGTTGGGGTGCGCCACGGCCTGCGCGGGAGTGCGTGTGGCGAGCTCGTCGTGCCCGAGCTCGCGAAACGGCCCGCCGCTGGCGGTCAGAGTGATCTTGGCGACACGCGACAGCTCGCCCCCGAGGCACTGGAAGATCGCATTATGTTCGGAGTCGACGGGCAGGATCGTCGCGCCGGATGCGCGCGCCGCGGACATCATCAACTCGCCTGCCGCAACCAGGCTTTCCTTGTTGGCGAGCGCGACCGTCTTGCCGCACTCGACCGCCGCCATCGTGGGCGCGAGACCTGCGCAGCCGACAATCGCGGCCATCGTCACGTCGGCGCCCATGCGCGCCACATCCACCAGCGCATCGGCACCAGCGGCAACGATGATCCCCTCCCCCATCAGCGCGTGGCGGAGATCGCCCGCGAGGGCCTCGTCACCGATCACCGCGATGCGCGGGCGGAACTCGAGCGCCAGCGCTGCTAGCGCGGCGACGTTGCTCCGCGCGGTCAGCGCCAGCACTTCCCAATCGTCCCGATTGCGGCGAACGAGGTCGAGCGTCGAAGTTCCGACGGACCCGGTCGCCCCGAAGATGGAGATCGTGCGCGGCATCACTCGACCATGAGGTGCAGCGCCGCCCAGCCGATGGCACAAGCGGCGCAGACGAACAGCAGGCCGTCGACCCGGTCGAGCACCCCGCCGTGGCCGGGAATGAGACGGCTCGAATCTTTGATCCCGGCGCGGCGCTTGAGCCAGCTTTCGAAGAAATCGCCGACTTGCGCCACGATCGCCAGAACTCCGCCGATCGCGAACCCGGCGGCGATGCGGGGCAAGGTCCAGTCGCCGTGATAAGCAAACTGCCCGTTCCACCAGGCCGCGCCGGCGCCCGCCGCGACCATACCGCCAACGAGCCCGGACCACGTTTTCGACGGACTGATCCGCGGCGCGATCTTAGGCCCACCAAAGGTTCGGCCGGCAAAATAGGCGCCGGTATCGGTGAGCACCGTCACCAACAGCGGTAGCAGCAGGTGTGGCAGCCCGACGCGGCGGAAGAGGATCAGCGTCGCGATCGCGAGCGCGACCAGCGCGACGCCAAGGACGATCAGCCCGATCCGTGGGAGCCCCGCAAAACCCCCGCGCGCGAGGCGCACCCACTCCACCAACGCCGCGATCCCGACCGCAAAGGCGAACAGCTCGAACGCCAAGCCGCCAAGCCTGGCGGCAACGCCCGCGACCGCCAGCATGACCATCGCCGACAGGATCCGCACGCCGAGGTCGGAGCGCTTGGCGGGCGGCGCGATGGGCGAGGCCGGCGTAGTGCCGGGGGAAGCGCTCACGCCCTACACTCCCTCAATCCATCATGCCGAACTCGTTTCAGCATTGAGCGCCGGGCGACGATTCTAGACTCTGAAACGACGACGAGGTGACGAAGGTAGCTGGGTGACACCATCACAGCCCCCCGTAACGCCGCTCGCGCCGGGCAAACTCGGCGCACGCATCGGCGAGGTGTTGGGGCGAGAAGTCGGGCCACAGCGTATCGACGAACATCATCTCCGCATAAGCCGCCTGCCACAGCAGGAAATTCGAAAGCCGCACCTCCCCCGACGTGCGGATGAGGAGATCGAGCGGGGGCAGTCCAGCGGTGTCGAGATTGGCCTCGATCGCCTCGGCAGTGATCGCGCCGAGGTCCGCAGCCTTGCGCGCGGCGCGGACGAGCTCATCCTGCGCCCCATAGCCGAGCGCGACGGCCAGCGTCGTGCCCTGATTGTCAGCGGTGCGGGCCAGCGCACCGTCGATCAACTCGCGCGACTCCGCATCGAAACGCGTGAGGTCGCCGATGATCTTGAGGCGCACGCCGGCTTCGGCAAACTCGTCGAGATCGCTGACGATGAAGCGCTTCATCAGCGCCATCAAGTCGCCGACCTCTTCCTCCGGGCGGCGCCAGTTCTCGCTAGAAAACGCATAGAGCGTTAGCGCCTCGATGCCGAGGTCGCCCGCCGCGCGGACGATCTTGCGCACCGCCTCGACGCCCGCCCGGTGCCCGGCGACACGCGGGAGGAAGCGCTTCTTCGCCCAGCGACCATTGCCGTCCATGATGATCGCCACGTGACGGGGCACGGTCATTTGAGACGCCCCTTCCCTTCAGGGGAGGGGTTGAGGTGGGGTGTCTCGATCGGCGACGCGCCCGGATTGGAGACCCCACCCCCGGCCCCTCCCCTGAAGGGGCGGGGTGAAGGCCGTCCGACGCTCACGTCCCCAGAATTTCCTTTTCCTTCGCGGCGGATGCGGCGTCGATGTCGGCGATCGCCTTGTCGGTCAGCTTCTGGACCTCACCCTCGAGCTTCTTCTGCTCGTCCTCGCTGATCTCGCCCTTCTTTTCGTCGGTCTTGAGCGCGTCGTTTCCGTCGCGGCGGACGTTGCGCACCGCGATGCGCGCCTTTTCGGCATATTGCCCGGCGAGCTTCGACAGCTCCTTGCGCCGTTCCTGCGTCATCTCCGGGATCGGCAGCCGCAGCGTCTGGCCGTCGACGATTGGATTGAGCCCAAGCCCGGCGGAGCGGATCGCCTTGTCGACCGGGCCGACGTTCGACTTGTCCCACACCTGCACCGACAACATGCGCGGTTCGGGCGCGGTGACGCTTGCCAGCTGGTTGAGCGGCATATGGCTGCCGTAAACCTCGACCGTCACCGGATCGAGCATCGCGCTGTTGGCGCGGCCAGTGCGCAGCCCCGCGAGGTCGCTTTTGAGCGCGTCCACCGCGCCGATCATGCGCCGTTCGATGTCGGCCTTGTCATATTTGGGCATCTCAGCTCTCCGTGCTCGCGACCGTGGTGGACTTGGCTTCGCCGCGCAAGACGCGCGCGAGATTGCCGGGCTCGCGAATGTTGAAGACGACGATCGGAATCGCATTGTCGCGGCACAGCGCAACCGCGCTCGCGTCCATGACCCTGAGATTGTCGGCGAGGACGCGATCGTAGCTCAGTCGGTCGTAGCGCGTGGCGCTCGGCACCAGCTTGGGGTCGGCGTTGTAAACGCCGTCGACGCTGGTCCCCTTGAAAAGCGCGTCGCACTTCATCTCCGCCGCGCGGAGCGCCGCGCCGCTGTCGGTGGTAAAGAATGGCGAACCGACGCCCGCGGCGAAAATGACGATGCGCCCTTTCTGGAGGTGTCGCTGCGCCCTGCGGCGGATTACGGGTTCGCACACCGCGTCCATCTGCACCGCCGACTGGACGCGCGTATGCACGCCTATCGCCTCGAGCGCGGACTGCATGGCGAGCGCATTCATCACCGTCGCCAGCATGCCCATATAGTCGGCAGTCGCGCGCTCGATGCCCTTGGCGGCTCCGGCCATGCCGCGGAAGATATTGCCGCCGCCGATGACGAGGCACAGCTCGAGCCCGGTATCGCGCGCCTCCTTCACCTCCTGCGCGAGCGCGGCCACCGCATCGGCGTCGATGCCAAAGCCCTGCGGCCCCATCAGCGCCTCGCCCGACAGCTTGAGGAGGATACGGCGATACGGCGGCTGGCTCATGCGGGACCTTAGAAAGTTGGGCGCCACGCCCCTTCGGGCAAGCGCTGGCGAGCGACTAGACGAGGGCGGCGGCGGTGCCAAGGTGGCGCATCAGGACTCCGACGGCGCCTCTGTGGCGGCGCACTTCTTGGCCGGCGCCTTCTTGGCGGCAGGCTTCTTCGCGGGTGCCTTCTTGGCCGCCGCCTTCTTCGCGGGGGCTTTTGCGACACCGCGCTTCCTGGGCGCTGGACCGCGCGCGATCTTGGCGTCGATCAGCGCAATCGCCTCCTCGAGCGTCACCGCGTCCTTGTCCGCGCTCTTGGGCAGCGTCGCGTGGGTAGTGCCGTCGCTGACATAGGGGCCGAAGCGCCCGTCGAGCAGCTTGATCGTCTGCCCAGACGTCGGATGCGGCCCGAGTTCCTTGCCCGCGGGCTTGGCGGGGCGCCCGCCGCGCGCGTTGCCCTCCGCGATGCGCGTCACCGCGGCGTTCATGCCGATGTCGAGCGCATCCTGCGTGCTTTCGAGCTTCGTGTACTTGCCGCCGTGCAGCAAATACGGGCCATAGCGACCAAGCCCCGCCTGGATCGGTTCGCCGGTCTCCGGGTGCATCCCGACTTCGCGCGGGAGGGAGAGCAGCCTCAGCGCAAGCTCGAGGTCCAGCGCGCCCGCCAGGTCGGCAGGGATCGAGCTGCGCTTCGCTTCCTTACCATCGCCGAGCTGCACGTAGGCGCCGAACCGTCCGTTCTTGCGCGCGACGTCGAGCCCGGTGGCGGGGTCGGTGCCCAGCACCTCATCCTCACCGCCGCCTTCGCCTTCGCCCTGGCCGAAACGGCGGGTGAAGCTGCATTCGGGGTAGTTGGAGCAGGCGACGAAGCTGCCGAAGCGACCGCCACGCAGCGACAGCCGTCCGCTCTGGCATTTGGGGCACAGGCGCGGATCGCTGCCGTCGCCCTTGTCCGGGAACAGCCAGGGCCCGAGGAATTCGTCGAGCGCGGCAGTGACGTCGCTCGGCCGCTGCTCCATCACCTCCGCGGTGCGCGGTTTGAAGTCGCGCCAAAAATCCTCAAGCAGCTTCAGCCAGTTCTCGCGGCCACCGGAGACATCGTCGAGCTGATCCTCCAACGCGGCCGTGTAGTCATCGGCGACGTAGCGCGCGAAGAAGCGCTCGAGAAAGGCGGTCAGCAGCCGCCCGCTCTCCTCCGGCTTGAACCGCGCCTTGTCGAGCTGGACGTAACCGCGGTCTTTCAGCACCTGCAGGATCGAAGCGTAGGTCGACGGGCGACCGATGCCGAGTTCCTCCAGTCGTTTGACCAGGCTCGCCTCGGAAAAGCGCGGCGGCGGCTGCGTGCTGTGCTGGTTCGCATCGACCGAGCGCAAGGCGGGAACGTCGCCCGCCTGCATCGGCGGCAGCAGCCGCGCATCGTCCTCACCGTCGCTGTCGCGGGTGGAGGCGGCGGATTCGTCCCGCCCTTCCTCATAAAGCGCGAGGTAGCCGGGAAAGCGTACCACCTGCCCCGTCGCACGCAGGCCGAGCTGCCCCGACCCGTCGGCCAGATCGACGCTGGTGCGCTCCAGCTGCGCCGACGCCATCTGGCTCGCCAGCGCGCGCTTGAACACCAGTTCGTAGAGCCGCGCGTGATCGCCGCTGCCGGCGCGTTCGCGGCCGAAGTCGGTCGGGCGGATCGCTTCGTGCGCTTCCTGCGCGTTCTTGGCCTTGCTCTTGTAGATGCGCGGCTTGTCGGGGACGTAGGCGCCGCCATCGCGATAGCGTTCCGCGATCGCCTTGCGCGCGGCGGAGATGGCGCTGTCGTCCATCTGTACGCCATCGGTGCGCATGTAGGTGATCAGCCCGTCCTCATAGAGGCCCTGCGCCACGCGCATTGTGTGGCTGGCGGAAAAGCCGAGCTTGCGCGCCGCCTCCTGCTGGAGGCTCGAAGTGGTGAACGGCGGCGGTGGGTTGCGGGTGAGCGGTTTCGTCTCGACGTTGCGCACCGTCAGGCGCGCGCCTTCGACCGCCGTGCGCGCCCGCTCGGCGGTGCCGGCGTCGGCGATGCTCAGCCGCTCGAGCTTCTTGCCTTCGAACTGCACCAGCCGCGCTTCGAAAGGCGTGCCAGCATGCTCGAGTTGAGCGATGACCGACCAATAGTCCTGCGCGCGGAACGCTTCGATCTCGCGCTCGCGGTCGACGATCAGCCGGAGGGCCACCGACTGCACGCGCCCCGCCGACTTCGCGCCGGGCAGTTTGCGCCACAGCACGGGCGAGAGCGTGAAGCCCACCAGATAGTCGAGCGCCCGGCGCGCCCGGTAAGCGTCGATGAGGTCTTCATCGAGGCTGCGCGGGGCGGCCATCGCAGCGGTCACCGCAGACTTGGTGATCGCGTTGAAGGTGACGCGGTCGACCTTGGCCGGCAGCACCTTTTTCTGCCGCAACACCTCTTGCAGATGCCAGCTGATCGCCTCCCCCTCCCGATCGGGGTCGGTGGCGAGGATCAGGCGCTCGGCGCCTTTGGCGGCGTCGGCGATCTCCTTCAGCCGCTTCGCCTTGTCGGGGTAGGTTTCCCACGACATCGCGAAGTCCGCGTCGGGATCGACCGAGCCATCCTTGGGCGGCAGGTCGCGGACGTGGCCGTAGGATGCGAGCACCCGGAAGTCGCGACCGAGGTAGCCCTCGATCGTCTTGGCCTTCGCCGGAGACTCGACAATAACTAGCTGCACCAACCGAACCCTCGCTTGTCTCTCACACGTGCGTGCGAGGGTGGCGAGGGGGTCTGCCGGCTGTCAACCGGTGGCTGAGCCTATTCTCAGCGCATCGGGTTCACGCCCGCAGCGCCACCCGCCCGCCCGCATGACGCTCCACTCGACCAGCGAGTTCGAGGTCGACCAACAGATGCCCGACCGTCCCCGCACCGAGGCCTGACTGACGCGTCAGCTCGTCCACGCTCACCGCCACCGGGCCGAGCAGCGAGACGATGCGACCGCTCGCGTCCTCCGGCACCTCACACGCCTCTGCCCCCTCCGCCTCGAACGCGAGCTCGGGTGCTGCCACGATCGGACGCAGCTGCCCCGGATCGATCGGGGCGAGCGCTTCGATCACGTCGGCGGCGGACTGCACCAGCGTTGCGCCTTCCCTGATCAGGCCGTTGCAGCCCTGCGCGCGCGGATCGAGCGGGCTGCCCGGGACCGCCATCACCTCCCGCCCCGCGTCCCCGGCCATCTTGGCGGTGAGCAGCGAACCCGAGCGCGGCGCTGCCTCCACCACCAGCGTGCCGAGCGACAGCCCGGCGATAATTCGGTTGCGATGCGGGAAGTTGCGGGCGAGCGGCTCGGTGCCCGGCGGCTGCTCGGTCAGCACCAGCTGCTCTTCGCACAGCCGCTGCTGGAGCTTTGCGTTCTCGGGCGGGAAGTGCACGTCGATGCCGCAGCCGAGCACGGCGATCGTCGCCCCGCCCTCCGCCGCGCCGAAATGCGCTGCCGCGTCTATGCCGCGCGCGAGCCCGCTCACCACGGTCAGCCCGGCCTCGCCCAGTTCCTGTGCAATGTCGCGCGCAAAGCGACAGGCGGCGGCGGAAGCGTTGCGCGCGCCGACGATGGCCACCATCCGCCCCGCGAGCAGCTCCGCCCTCCCCTTGAGGATCAGCGCGGACGGCGCATTGTCGAGCAGGCGCAGCAGCGGCGGATATTCGGGATCGTCGACGAACAGGTAGCGCGCGCCCAACGCCGCCACGCGCGCCATCTCGCGCTCGACCGCAGTGACTGGGGCTGGGCTGAACGGCTGTCCGCCCGCCTTGCGGACGATGTCAGGGAGCGCCTCGAGCGCGGCGCTCGCGCTGCCGAAGCGACGCACCAGCTGGCGGTAGGTGACGGGCCCAACCCGCCGAGTTCGGGCAAGCCGCAGCCGCGCAAGCGCAGTATCACTCACGCGGGAGAGGCTTTGCTGCGACCGACCTTGGGTTCCGTTCCGGCGAGCAGGCGCGAGATGTTGCTGCGATGCGCCCACCACACCAACAGCGCCACCGCGATTGCCATCGGCAGCATCGCGCCCGAGCCGAACAGCGCGATGCTGACCGGGAAGCTCACCGCAGCAAGCAGGCTCGACACCGAGGAGAAGCGCGTCGCAGCGAGGCTGCCGAGCCACGTCAGCGCGTAGATGAGGCCCGCGACAGGCAGCAGCGCGAGCGCCACGCCCATCAGCGTCGCCGCGCCCTTTCCGCCGCGAAGGCCCAGCCACACCGGATAGAGGTGTCCGATCACCGCTAGCGCTCCAGCGGCGGGGGCGGCGTCGGGCGCCACGAACAGCGCCAGCAGCACTGCCGCCGCGCCTTTGAGGAGGTCGAACAGCAGCGTCGCCGCGGCCAGGTCCTTGCGCCCGGTGCGCAGCACGTTGGTCGCTCCGGTGGCGCCCGATCCGATCTGGCGGACGTCGCCGACGCCGCCGATCCGTGCCAGCAATAGCCCAAAGGGGATCGATCCGAGCAGATAGCCCGCAACCATCACCAGGATCGGTGTCCAATGGATCATTCGCGCAGCCCCTCCGCCATGTTCACGGGCTGTTCGGTAAGCCCGCGACGAACGCGTCACAAGGGGGGGCGGCTTGCACCGCGCTCGCCCACGTGGCTAGTCGCGGAGCATGCAGGTGCGCAGCGACGACCCGACCCTCATCTTCGACAGCGGCGTAGGCGGCCTTACCGTGCTGCGTGAGGTGCGAGCGCTGCTGCCCGAAATGCCGCTGGTGTACGCCGCGGACCGCGCGGGCTTTCCCTATGGCACCAAGTCCGAGGCGGAAATCGCGGCGCGCGTTCCGGCGCTGCTCGGGCGGTTGGTGGAGCGATACCGTCCGCGCATCGCGGTGATCGCATGCAATACCGCTTCGACCATCGCGCTGCCCGCGGTCCGCGCCGCGCTCGATCTGCCGATCGTCGGCACGGTGCCCGCGATCAAGCCCGCCGCGGCGATTAGCGTCACCCGCGTGATCGGCGTGCTCGGCACGCAGGCGACCGTCCGGCAACCCTATGTCGACCGCCTCGCCGCGGAGTTCGCGAGCGACTGCACCATCGTCCGCCACGGAGCCCCGGAACTGGTGGAGCTCGCCGAGATGAAGCTGCGCGGCAAGCCTCTCCCGGAACGAGGCGTCGCCGCTGCCATAGCGCCGATGTTCGCGGAAGAGGCCGGGGCGGAGATCGACGTCATCGTCCTCGCCTGCACGCATTTTCCGCTGTTGTCGGACGAGATCGCGGCGGCGGCTCCGCACGAGGTCGCACTGGTCGACGGTGCCGCTGGCATCGCTCGCCGCTGCGCAACGCTGCTGGCGGGCCAGTCCGTGAGGCGCACCTGTGTCGATCGCGCAGTGCTGACCGGGGAGGATGACCCGCTCCCCGCCCTCGTCCAGAGCTTCGCACGGTTCGGGCTTCCGGAGGTCGAGCGGCTGTAGTTGCTGCGAATCGTTCGCGCTCGCATCGCCCCGCGTTCGGCGCTATGCGGCGCGCCACGATGGACTATCAGCACCAGTTCGAACGCGCGATCGAACGGCTCCACGCCGAAGGCCGCTACCGCGTTTTCATCGATATTCTGCGCAACAAGGGCATGTTCCCGAACGCGCGCTGCTTTGCAGGCCATAATGGCCCGAAGCCGATCACCGTGTGGTGCTCCAACGACTACCTCTCGATGGGGCAGCACCCCGACGTCATCGCCGCGATGGAAGGCGCGCTGCACGACGTCGGCGCGGGCTCCGGGGGCACGCGCAACATCGGCGGTAATACGCACTACCATATCGACCTGGAGGCGGAACTCGCCGACCTGCATGGCAAAGAGGCCGCGCTGCTGTTCACCTCGGGCTACATCTCGAACGAGGCGACGCTGTCGACCCTCGGCAAGGTGCTTCCGGGGCTGATCATCTTCTCCGACGAGCTCAACCACGCATCGATGATAGCGGGTATTAGGGGCGCGGGGTGCGACAAGCGCGTGTTCCGCCACAACGACCTCGCTCATCTCGAGGAGATGCTGAGTGAGGCGGACCCGGACGCGCCCAAGCTGATCGCATTCGAGAGCGTCTATTCGATGGACGGTGACGTGGCGCCGATCGCGGCGATCTGCGATCTCGCCGACAAATATGGCGCACTCACCTACTGCGATGAAGTCCACGCGGTGGGCATGTATGGGTCGCGCGGTGGTGGCATAACCGACCGCGATGCTGTCGCGGATCGGGTGACGATCATCGAAGGCACGCTGGCCAAGGCGATTGGCGTCATGGGGGGCTATGTCGCTGCCGATCAGGTGATCATCGACGTGGTGCGGAGCTACGCGCCGGGCTTCATCTTCACCACGTCGCTGTCGCCGGTGCTGGTCGCGGGTGCGCTGGCGAGCGTGCGGCACCTCAAGCAGTCCAACGTCGAGCGCGAGGGCCAGCAGGCCGCTGCCGCTCGTCTCAAGTCGATGATGGCCGACGCGGGCCTTCCGGTGATGGCGTCGGAGACGCACATCGTGCCGCTGATGGTCGGCGATCCGGTGCGCGCCAAGCGGATCAGCGACATCCTCCTCGCCGAATACGGCGTCTATGTGCAGCCGATCAATTTCCCGACCGTCCCGCGCGGGACAGAGCGCCTGCGCTTCACGCCAGGGCCGAGCCACGACGAAGCGATGATGCGCGAACTGGTCGACGCGCTGAGCGAGATTTGGGAGCGGCTGGAACTGCGCAAGGCGGCGTAGCAGCGCAACCCTCCGTCACGTCGCCCCGGAGTCATTCCGGGGCCGGGCCTTCTTCCTGATGCGACGCACGGGCGCTAGTCTCCGAGGAGAACGCGCGCAAAAACCTCCGCATCGACGTTGCCGCCCGACAGGGTGATGCACAGCCCGTCGCGCACCTCGACCTTTCCTGCCAGCACCGCCGCGAGTGCGACCGCTCCGCCGGGCTCGACCACTAGCCGCAAACGGTCGAACGCGCAGCGCATGGCGTCCGCCACCTCCGCCTCGCTCACCGACACCGCCTTCGCCCCTGCGTCCATCAGCACCGCGAGCGGACGCTCCCCGGTGACCAGCGTTTGGACCGCATCGCACATGGTCGGCGGTGGATTGGGGCCAACCGGCACCGGTCGACCAGCCGAAAGGCTCGCGCCGACATCGTCCCACCCCTCGGGTTCCACTAACGTGATCGGCGTGCCGGGCGATGCGAGCGCGATACCGCCAGACAGCCCCCCACCGCCGCAGCACACCACCCACCCGGCGGGTTCCCTCCCAGTAAGGTCGCGCAGCTGCGCCGCCACTTCCACCGCGACGCTGCCCTGCCCTTCGATCACCCACGGGTCGTCAAAGCTCGGCACGACGACCGCCCCGCGCGCACCCGCCAGCCGAGCGGCGATGTCCTCGCGCGATTCGCGATAGCGGTCGTAGAGCACTACCTCGGCCCCAAGCGCTTGCGTGTTGGCGACCTTCTTTACCGGGGCGTCGCGCGGCATGACGATGGTCGCCGCCACACCCAGCCGCCGCGCCGCCCAAGCCACCCCCTGCGCATGATTGCCGCTCGAGAACGCGACGACGCAACGCCTGCGCTGTTCGTCGGAGAGGTCGGTCAGCCGATGCCACGCCCCGCGGACCTTGAACGCACCGATCGGCTGCAGGCACTCCGCCTTGCACCAGATGGTCGCATCCTCGACCTCCAGCGGCAGCAGCGGCGTCGGCGGAAGGATCTTGGCGATCTTGGCCGCGGCCGCGAGCACGCCCTCGCGTGTCGGACGACGATCGGGAGACAAGGGGGTAGGGTTCGGCATCGCTTTCCCTTATGCGCGGGCCAACCGCGGGCTTGTCCCGCTTAGAATGGAGGAGCGTCGCGTGAGCAAGGTGCTGGTGATCGGTGCGGGCGGAGTGGGATCGGTCGCGGTGCACAAGATGGCGATGAACGCCGACATCTTCCCCGCGATCACGCTCGCCAGCCGCACAAAGTCGAAGTGCGACGCGATCGCCGAATCGGTCAAGGCGCGCACCGGCGTGACGATCGACACGGCTCAGATCGACGCCGACAATGTTGCTGCGACCACCGCCCTCATTCAGCGCACCGGCGCTAAGCTCGTCGTCAACCTCGCCCTCCCCTACCAGGACCTCCACATCATGGAGGCGTGTCTGGCGGCCGGGGCAGACTATCTCGACACTGCCAACTACGAGCCGCTCGACGAGGCGAAGTTCGAATACAAATGGCAGTGGGCCTACCACGACCGCTTCAAGGCGGCGGGGCTGATGGCGTTGCTCGGGTCGGGCTTCGATCCAGGTGTGACGAGCGTTTTCACGACCTGGCTCAAGAAGAATCATTTCAGCCGCATCGACACGCTCGACATCCTCGATTGCAACGGCGGCGATCACGGGCAGGCCTTTGCCACCAACTTCAACCCCGAGATCAACATTCGCGAAGTGACCGCGCCGGCGCGCCACTACGAAAACGGCGAGTGGGTTGAGACACCCGCGATGGCGACCCGCCAGGCCTTCGACTTCGAGGAGGTCGGGGTGCGTAACATGTACCTGATGTACCACGAGGAGCTCGAAAGCCTCGCCACGCACCTGCCGGAGATCAAGCGGCTGCGGTTCTGGATGACCTTCGGCGATGAGTATATCAAGCACCTCACCGTACTGCAGAATGTCGGCATGACGCGGATCGACCCGGTGATGCACAACGGGGTCGAAATCATCCCTCTGCAGTTCCTGAAGTCAGTCCTGCCCGAGCCCGCATCGCTCGGTTCTACCACCAAGGGCAAGACCAACATCGGCGTGATTGCCACCGGCATCGGCGAGGATGGCGCGGAAAAGACCCTCTACCTCTACAACATCTGCGACCATGAGGACGCTTACGCCGAAACCGGTAATCAGGCGGTCAGCTACACCACCGGCGTTCCCGCGATGATCGGCGCCGCGATGATGCAGACGCGGACGTGGCGGGGCGACGGCGTGTTCAACATGGAGCAGTTCGATCCCGATCCGTTCATGGCGATGCTCAACGCGCATGGCCTGCCGTGGCAGGTGAAGGAGCTCGACGCTCCGCTCGCCTTCTAATGTCGGCTGGGCCGGACGGTTACCCCTGCGGGAGTATCAGGACCGTCCGGCCCGCCTCAGGCTTCAAGTAACGCTGCGCCAGCAGCTGAAGCTCGCCCGGGCTTACCTGTAGATCGTTGAGGTAGCGGCGCAGATCCGCGAGCTGTTGCGGGTCGCGCAATGCTCGGTCGGTCTGGTTCATCCAGAACACATTGCCCGTCGCCGCGCGCATCACCTGCTCGCGCGCGGGCCCGACCGCGCGTTGCAACTCATCCGCGCTGACCGGCGTCCGCGCAAGGTCCGCGGCGATACTGCGAGTGAGCTCCACCAGCAATTGCGTACGCGCCGGCGGGACCATCCCACCGACCAGCACGTAACCGGCGTTGGGAAGCAGCCGGTTGGTGTTGGAGATCACCGCCTGGCTGTAGCTCGCGCCCGCCTGATCGCGCAGGCGTTCGTAGAGGCGGTTGTTGAACACCGCCGCCAGTATTTCGAGCTGCCGTTCGGTCCGCGCATCGAGCGGCGCTACGCTTGCGCCAGTGGGGTACGCGATGAGCGCCGCAGCCTGCGACGCGCCGCCGGTGTGGCGCAGCGTGACCGGGGCCGCAGCCACCGGGCTGAGCCGCACATCGTTGACGGCACTTGGCGGAGCGGTGCGCGCCGGAATGGCGCCAAAGGTCTCGCCGAGAATGCGGTCGAGGTTCGTGCCCGCGGTGTCACCAAAGATCTGCAGCTCGATCGGGCCGCTCGCCAGTATCGGCGCCCAGAACTGCCTGAACGCTGCGGGCGTCAGCGCCGCCACCTGCTCACGCGTCGGCGCCGCGTAGCGCGCATCGCCCGAGTAGAGCGTCGCATCGAGATCGCTCTGCATCACCTCGATCGGTGAGGAGCGCCGCGATCCCAGGGTTAGGAGCGTGCCCGCGCGCAACCGCTCGACCGGCGTCGGCTGCCAACCCGGCGCTGCAAGCTTGGAGGCGAGGAGACGCAGCTGATCCGCCAGGTCCGCGCGGTTGGTCTCCGCCATCATGACGAAGGCGTCGTCCTCGACCCTGAAGCTCATGCCGATCGCACGGCCGGCAACCAGACGATCGAGCGCGCTCTGATCGAGCCGGCCGATGCCCGATTCGATCAGCGCGCCCTCACCCGACCACAAAAGATTCGGGCCGCGAGGGTCGAGCGCCTGACGGCCCCTCCCAAATCGGACCCGAATGCGAATCTTGTCAGGTTCGATATTGGTCTCACGCACCAACGCGCGGACGCCGTTGGAGAGTTCGAGCCTGTCGAAATCGAAACCTGCGATGCGTTCACGCGACGCAACGCGTCCGACCGGGCCGAGCGTCGGCAAATCGCGCATCGTCACCCTGGAGCCGCTTGTCGTCTGGGCCGTCGCGCGCGCCGCTCCGCTCACCGCCTGCAACAGCGCCGCGTCGCCGTTGGCGATCGGCGTCGGTGAAACGAGCACCGCGCGCTCCACGCCGCTGAACAGGTTGCGCAGATGGCGATGCACGTCGCCGGGTGACACGCGCGCAACCATGGCGCGCCAAATCGCGAGCGCGTGGTCGGGTGAGGTCACCGTCTCGCCAATGTCGACCGCCTGGATCAGGTCGTCAGCTTGCTTCGTCCCGGCCTCATTGATCGCATTGGCCGCTTGAGTCGCGAGGAAATTGTCGACCTCCGCCGCCTCGCGTGCAATCTCGGCCGTCGTTGGGGGCGAGGAGAGCGCCGACGCGACGACGCTACGGGCATCCGAGATAGCACCCGCCCAGTCGCTCCCGGTCGGAGCCACCGTCAGGGTCGTGACCCACGCCGAACGCGAGACCTTTTCGTCGTCGGCGCGGGCCACGACGAAACGACCACCGCTTCGCGCACGCTCTTCCAAACGTCGGTTGAGCACCAGCATCGCGAGCGTGTCGCGCATCAGCCCGTGCGTATATTCAACACTGTCGGTGACCCGCGTCCAAGGCCGCAACCATGCGAGATTGGCAACCAGCGGCTGACTAGGCTCGACGAACAGCTTCGTCCGGGGTCGCGAAGCGTCCGGGCGGCCGAAGTCAGGCGCGGTTCCGGCCGCAACTCCCTCGATGCGCCATGCTCCAAAATGCTGGACCACGGCGCGCTCGAGCAAGGCCGGGTCGAGGTCGCCGGCGATGACGATGACGACTCGCTCGGGCCGATACCAGCGCCGGTGAAAGGCGGTGAGCGTCCGACCGTTGGCAGCGCCGAGCGTGCTCTCGCTCCCGATGATCGGGTGCTCGCCGTAGCGCTGACCTGCGAAGAGGTGCTCGCGCGTCTGAGTGGCGAGGCGAAAGGCGGGACCGTCGCTTTCCCGCCGCTCTGCAAGGACGATCGGGCGTTCCGCATTGACCGTGGCATCGGTTAGCACCGGCGCGCGCATCATCCCTGACACATAGCGCATGCTCTCATCGAGCGAGGCAGCCGTCGCGTTCGGGATGTCGAGTTGATAGATCGTCTGCGTCGCACTGGTCGACGCGTTGGTGTCGCTGCCGAACGACACGCCCAGCCTCTGCCAGGCCCGCCGCGCTTCGCCGTCGGAGAGAAACTCCGACTGGCGGAAGCTCAGATGTTCGATGAGGTGCGCCCAACCCGCCTCCCCCGGCTCCTCCATCAGCGATCCCACGTCGACGCGCAGGCGGATCGATACCTGCCCGGGCGGCACGCCGTTGCGGCGGACGGCATAGCGCAAACCGTTGGAGAGAGTGCCGAATTGCCACCCGGCATCGCGTGGAATGTCACTTCCCGCGTAAAGCCACGCACTTCGATCGATCGCTACCGCACTCGCCTCGCGTTGAGGCGCAGTCCCTTGTCCGGTCGAAGCCGTCGGCGCGGCGAGAGCGAGGGCGATGGCGAAAGCGCTGGCGGCGCCGCGACGTAAACTCATTGGGCGCGGCATAGGACGCGTGACTTTCGGTTGGATGAACGAAGCTGCGAGGCTAGCTTCGCCACATGGCTTCAACAAGGATCGCGGTCGCTCAGACGACCAGCCATTGGGACGTGGACGCGAATATCGCCGATCTCCGCCAGGCTGTCGCGAGCGCGCGCCGCGATGGTGCGGAGATGCTGTTCCTCCCTGAAATGGCAGGCTTGCTCGATCGCGATCGGACGCGGGCGGCGGCGAGCATCACGACTCCCGAAGCGAGCCCCTACCTTGCCGCCGCGCGGGAGGCGGCGCTGACCCACAAGCTCTGGATCCACCTCGGCTCGCTCCCTGTGATGGGAGAGGATGGGCGGTGGCGCAACCGGTCGATGGTCATCGACGCCACGGGAGAAGTCGCCGGGGTGTATGACAAGATACACTTGTTCGACGTGTCGCACCCTACAGGCGAAATCTGGCGAGAATCAGCCGCCTACGCTCCCGGCGACCGGCTGTGTGTGGTGGAGGGAACTCCGGTCGGCCGGCTGGGCTTGGCGATCTGTTACGACCTTCGGTTTCCAGAGCTTTTCATCGCGCTGCGATCCGCCGGGGCCGAGGTGATCGCCGTGCCCTCCGCATTCACGGTGCCCACCGGGCAAGCGCACTGGGAATTATTGATCCGCGCGCGGGCGCTCGACAGCGGGTGCGACATTATTGCTGCCGCTCAGACAGGTATCCACGCGGACGGCCGCAAAACCTTTGGCCACAGCATGGTCAGCGATGCGTGGGGGAACGTCGTGCTGGACGCTGGCGTGGAGGCTCGCGTCAGAATTTGTGATTTAGACGCGTCGGGTCGCGATCGCGCGAGGGACACTCTACCGACACAAATCCACCGTGGGGCTCGTCCCATCCATCTTTAGCGGCGAATTGCACGGTATGCACAAGCGTACGGAAAGAAAAAGCCCCCGTACCAAGGTACGGGGGCTCTCGCAAAACCGTGACTACCGGTCCAGCTTACGGGCTGGTCGGGCTGGTGTCGCGACCGTCGACGGCAATGATGATGCCGGCGATGATTGCAGCAGCGGCAAGAACCGCCAGCAGCCACGAGCCGCCGAAGCCGCCCTCACCTTCACCCATCGTCTGGGCGTCAACCACCTGGGTGTCGGCGCGAAGATCGTCGTACTGGGGCGCTGCCGAGGCAGCGACCGGCGCCATCACCATCGCAGCGGCCGTCATCGCCACCGATGCTTTCTTCATGAAGGTCATGTCTTTTCTCCACTGGCTTCACGGTTCAAACTTATTGGGTCACCTGTCGGGCCCGACGGGTAACCGAAACCGTAATCCACGGCCCCAGTAGCAACCCGACCTCGACATCGCAACCCCAAGTTCCATGCCGCCAAATCCGCAGACACCGAGAAAGTTTCGATTACGCGACACGAGACGGCGTTGCGTGACTAAAAGATCACAACTTGCCAGAAGTTGAACAGGTCAGCCCTTGAACGCCGGCGCGATCCGCTCGGCGGTCACTGGGAAACCCGCATCGCCTCGTATGCAGAGGAAGTCCTCACCACGAACGCTTGTTTTCCAGGGCGTTACTCGGCGTGCTGCGAATGCGCCCACTTGATCGTAAGCTGCCGGGATCGAGGTCCAAAGCGCCATTCGATCCAACGTTCGGCGTGTCGGAAAGATGAGCGTATTGTTGCCGTCGTCTGCATGGCGGAGCAGTTGACGGGCTGAGGACCAGAGTGTCTCGATCGACTCTTCGCGATCGGGAGAGGCAAGCTGGCCCTGCGGTGCCACCGCGATGAAAAATCGCGTGTCGAACACCCTCGCGTGCTGGAAATTCGGTCTCCAGCGCGTGAACGGAGTGAGCGCTTGCAGGTCAAGCCGGATGCTGGACTGGGCCACAAGCTCGGCGAAATTTGATCCAGCGTGGAGCTTGCGCCGGAATTCGGCGATCTCGTCAGGAGCGATGTCCAGGCCAACAGCCACGCCCGTCTCCTCAATCGTTTCGCGAATGGCCGCGATCCGTGCGGCGGCGTCAGCGAGCGGAAGTCCGATGTGAATTTGCTCCGCCAGCCTGACGTCGGATGCGTCGACTCGACCGCCCGGAAACACCGTCGCGCCTGGCGCGAAGCGCATTGTGGACGCTCGGCGGACGAACAAAGCCTCTACGGCACCTTCCCCCTCACGGAGCAAGACCAGCGTTGCAGCGGGGATTGCGGGGACCAATCCGGTCTCATCATCGTCGTCGCTGAACACCCACGCAGGCGCCGACTGCTCAGCCTCGTGCTGATGTGCTTCGCTCCAATCGTCGCTCATTGCGGCGAGCTTGCTCCGATCGGACGGCTCGGGCAAGCATATCGCTCCGCCGCCGCGGCGGGGAGGAACTTGCGTCGATGGGTGCCCTCGATCTGATCGCCCTTGCGGGCAGCTTCAGCTTACTGTCCGGCTGGCGTCTTTACTTCACCTTGCTTGTCGCCGGTGGTGCGATGCGCATGGGCTGGATAGATCTTCCTGAGAAGCTCGCCGCGCTGGATGTGCTGGCGAACCCGTGGGTGCTTGGGATCGCGGTAATCGGTTTCGTCGCAGAGTTTTTCGCCGACAAGGTGGCGTGGCTCGACAGTGCGTGGGACGCCGCGCACAGCTTCATTCGGCCGCTGGGCGGCGCTCTGCTCAGCCTGGCTATCGTCGATCCCGGCGATCCAGCTTGGCAGGTCGCCGCGTTTCTACTGGGCGGCGGCGCGGCGATGCTCAGCCACGGGGTAAAGGCGAGCAGCCGAGCGGTCGTCAACGCTAGTCCCGAACCGTTCAGCAACGCCGTCGTCTCTGCGGGCGAAGATGTCGCCACCGCGGGGCTCGCCGCTTTGGCACTCGCCAACCCAACAATCGCGCTCGTGCTGGCGGTAACAATGCTGATCGCGTCCATCGCAGCGCTCTTTGCCCTGCGTCGGATAGTGAGGCGGATCGGCGCGAATATGCGCCGCGGTCCGGCAGCCATGCTCGGGATGGAGCGGCGGGACGAACCGCTCAGCTGACCGCAGCTATCTCTGCGAAACCGGTGGTGGAGCCGAGGGGAATCGAACCCCTGACCTCTGCAGTGCGATTGCAGCGCTCTCCCATCTGAGCTACGGCCCCGCCCGGTGTGGCGCGCCTTTAGCGAGGGGCCGCGTCGCCCGCAAGGCGCTTTTCTTCGACCCTACCAGGTCGCCGCGCCGGCGCTGTCGTCGTGGGCGAGGAAGCGCTCGGCATCGAGCGCCGCCATGCACCCCATCCCCGCCGCAGTCACCGCCTGGCGATAGACCTTATCGGCGACGTCCCCCGCCGCGAATACGCCGGGAACGCGGGTGTTAGCGGTCCCCCGCTCGACAACAAGATAGCCGTCATCATCAAGGTCGAGTTTGCCGTGGAACAGTTCGGTCGACGGCTTGTGTCCGATCGCCACGAACGCGCCGTCGGTCGCAATGTGCGACGCTTCGCCCGTTTCTGTGTCGATCAGGTCCACCCCCACCAGTCCCGCGACCGGGCCGTCGCCGCCGACGAACCGCTCGACCCGCTTGTTCCAAAGCGTCGTGATGTGCGGGTGCTGGAGCAGACGGTCCTGCAGGATTTTCTCGGCACGCAGCGTATCGCGGCGGTGGATGAGCGTGACGTCCTGGCTGTGGTTGGTAAGGTACAGCGCTTCTTCGACGGCCGTGTTGCCCCCGCCGATCACCACCACCTTCTTCCCACGGTAGAAAAAGCCGTCGCATGTCGCGCAGGCCGAGACGCCCTTCCCAGCGAGTTCCTTTTCGCCGGGCACGTCGAGCCACTTGGCCTGCGCGCCGGTCGCGATGACGACAGTTCGCGCACGATAAACGGTGCCGCCATCGCCGACGGCGCGGAATGGGCGCGCGCTGACGTCGATGTCCACGATCTGATCCCAGACCATGCGCGTGCCGACATGCTCCGCCTGCGCCTGCATTTCCTCCATTAGCCAAGGGCCCTGGATTGCAGTGCGAAAGCCGGGGTAGTTCTCGACGTCGGTGGTAATGGTAAGCTGGCCGCCCGGTTGCAGCCCCTGCACAACAACCGGATTCATTCCCGCTCGCGCCGCGTAGATCGCGGCGGTCAGCCCGGCAGGACCCGAGCCGATGATCAGCATCGAGGTTTCGATCATTTCAGACATTATGGCTCCAGTTGGTCGGCCGGGCGCCGATTATTGCGCGGCGGGGAGATAGTCGGGAAGGTTGGCAAACGCTTCGAGCAAACCCTCACCCCAGGCAGCAGAAACTGCGCGATATTCATCGTCTTGCGCTTCGATCCTGCGTCGCACCGAGAACTTCAGTGCATCGCGGGGCAGCACGGCAAGATCGAGCGGCATGCCGACCGAGAGATTGGATTTGATGGTCGAATCCATCGAAACGACGGCGGCGTTCACCGCGTCCACCAGGCTGGTCTGGGGGGTGATAACGCGATCGAGAATGGGCTTGCCGTATTTGTGCTCGCCGATCTGCAAGAACGGTGTGTCGCGGGTCGCTTCGATAAAGTTACCCGCAGAATAAATCAGGAAGATGCGCGGGCGCCCTCCACGGCGCTGCCCGGCTAGAATGAGCGAGGCCCCGGCACTGATCCCCTGCGCAGCGACCGCGCGGCCGTGGGTCGCCTGCATCTCGCGCATCGCCTGACCGATCAGCTCCGCCGCGC
>CAKZIN010000074.1 GCA_936933955.1 uncultured Sphingopyxis sp.
AGCGCCGCCTGCGCCGCTGCGGCGGCTCGCGTGGCGATGGCAGAGCGCACATCGTCGCGGCCGAGGTCGGCATGGGCGACGCGCGCGACCTCCGCGGTCATCGCCGCTTCGACGCTGCGCTTTACCAGCGCGGGACCGTCGGCGACGGCGAACAGATACTGGCGCGGCTGCTCGACCGACCAGCGCACACTATAGCCGAGCTGCGCGATGCTGCCGTCGGCGGTAATGAGCGGGCGACCCGCTCCGCCGAGCGACAGCGTTTGTTCGCTGCGGACGGGCACGATCGTCACCCGCTCGATCGGCAGCGGCGCGGTGAGGTGCGCGCCCGGCCCGAGCGTGCGGACATATTGCCCCAACCGCGTCACCACGCCCGCCTCCGTCGGCTGGAGCACGTGGACGCCGGTCGAAAGCCAGAGACCCGCCAGCACCAGCGCGCCCCAGCGCCACCAGCGCGGACTGCCCGGCACCTTGGGCAGATCCGGCCCGAACGCCGGATGCGAGAGGATGTCGTCGAGCCCCTGCGGCCGTCGCCCTCCGACGCTTGGAGTCGCTGCACCCGTAGGCGGAAGCCAAGGCGAGCGCGCGTCCTTGCCACCGGGAGCGTCCTGCTCGTCCAGTGTGTCACCGGGCGCGCCGCGCCAGGGGGAGGGGTCGTCGGCCATCAGCGGATCGATGCGCCCCGGCGGCGCTCTGTGCGGTTCATGCGCCGGATATAGAGCGCCGCCTTCACGAAAAACAGTGGCAAGCCGCCCGCGCCCCGCTAACAGCCGCGAGGTGTCCGCCACACCCCCCAACGACGCCGCGAACGACGCCCTCACAGCCGCCATCGAGCAAGCGCTGCGCGCGCTCGTCGGCGACGGGGTGCGATCGGTGCGCGTGCGCGACGGGCGGGTGAACGTCGCGCTCGACGGCGGCCACGTCGCCCCGGCGCAGCGGGGAAGTGTCGAAACCCGCGCCCGCACCGCGCTCGCTCCGCTGGTCGGCGACATGGCGGTCGGCTTCGTCTGGTTGAGCGGCAAGCGTCGCCGCCGGATCATCGCCGTCGCCAGCGGCAAGGGCGGGGTCGGCAAATCCACCCTCTCGACCAACCTCGCGCTCGCGCTGATGCAGGCGGGGCGGCGCGTGGGGCTGGTCGACGCGGACATCTACGGCCCGTCACAGCCGCGCCTCTTGGGCCAGGATGGAGTGCGTCCCGAAGCGCGCGACAATCGCCTGATTCCGCTGATCGGACCGCACGGCCTCCCCATGCTCTCGGTCGGGCAGATTGTCCCGGCGGAGCAGGCGATCGCGTGGCGCGGACCGATGGCAAGCCGCGCGCTCGAACAGCTGCTCGATGCGCATTGGGACGACGTCGAGACGCTGATCGTCGATATGCCCCCGGGCACCGGCGACGTTGCGCTGACCATGGTGCAGCGCTTCAAGCCCGACGGCGCGGTGATCGTCTCCACCCCGCAGGACCTCGCGCTGATCGACGCGGTGCGCGCGATCGCGCTGTTCGGGGAGGTGGAGGTGCCCATCGTCGGGCTGGTCGAGAATATGGCGGGCTATATCTGCCCCCACTGCGGCGAGGCGAGCGATCCGTTCGGCACCGGCGGCGCGGAGGGTGAGGCGGCGCGGCGCGGCATCGCCTTCCTCGGCCGCGTCCCGCTCGACCCGCACATCCGCGCGTCGAGCGACGCCGGCGTGCCCCCGGTGGCGCAGGCGGGGGAAGCGGGCGCGCCCTATCGTGCGATCGCCGCACGCAT
>CAKZIN010000075.1 GCA_936933955.1 uncultured Sphingopyxis sp.
ATCGACCGCAACGGCGCGGTGGTGGCGAGCTTCCCGGCAACGCGTAGCGATCAGCTGATGCTGGTTACCGACCAGGCCAAGCTTATCCGCCTGCCGCTCGAAAGCCTGCGAGTGATCGGTCGCGGCTCGGCCGGCGTGCGATTGTTCAACGTGGCGGACGGCGAACAGGTTGTCAGCGCCGCCCGGCTCGCCGACCGCGGCGACGACGCTGAGGAGGCGCTGGAGGGCGGCGATCTGGTCGGCGCCAATGTGCCCGACCGCACCGCCGACGTGCCCGACATCGAGGCGCCCGGCAGCTCCGAGGAGTGACCGACCGCCTCGCTTACAAGCTGCTGCGCCCGGCAGAGTGGGACGCGTTCACCGTCGCCCACTTCGCGGGCACGGCGGCGGATCTGGGGGATGGCTTCATCCACCTCTCCACCGCCGAGCAGCTGGAGGGGACGATCGCGCGACATTATGCCGACGCGGCCGAACTGATCGTGCTGACCGTCGATCTGGGCGCGGTGACGGAGCTGCGCTGGGAGCCCTCGCGCGGGGGTGCGCTGTTCCCGCACCTCTATGCCCCGCTCCCGCGCGACGCGGTGGTGGCAGTGGAACGGCGCTCGCTACAGCCAGCGCTTCCACGCGCTGAGGGCGAGGAAGCCTAGCGTCACGGCGGTGATCGCGCCGAGCACGATCAGGAAGCCCTGCTGGCTGTGCGGCACGAAATCGATATCGAAGTTCATGCCGAACACACCCGCGATCGACCCGATGATCCCGAGCGCGACGGTGACGATGGTCAGCACGCGCAACAGCTCGTTGGTGTCCTGTGCGACGCGGGTCGCGTAAATGTCGAAGCTCGCGACCACCGCATCGCGTCCGCGGGCAACTTCGTCCTCCAGCCGTTCGTAGAGCGCGTGAAGATGTTCGAAGTGACGCGCCTCCGCGTCCTCGATCATCGGCGCGAAGTCGGCGCGGACCAGGCTGTGGATCACCCCGCGATGCCCTCCCAGCGCGCGGCGCAGCTTGGCGAGACGGCGGCGCAGCACCGACAGGCGGTGCAGCGGGTCGCCCTTCTCGCGCTTACGCAGGATCGAATCGTCGAGCTCGTCGACCTCGTCGTCGATACGCGCGATCTCCCGCTGGAAGTCGCCGAGATGCGCCATCATCACCGCCGCGGCGAGGCTCGACGCGGACAGCCGACCCTTGAGCGTCTCCCCCCGGTCGGTTTCGATGAAGCGATCGAATGCCTCCACCTGCGAATGACGCACGGTGACCAATGCGTCGGTGCCGCAGACGATGAAGCTGGTCAGCGCGCCCGCTTCGGTTCGCCGGTCGGGGCAGGCGGGGACGGTGAACCAGTAAAGGCCCTCCCCCATGCGGATCGTCGGGCCTTCGCCGCGAAGCTCCTCGATCGCCTCCTTGACCGCGTCGGGCAGTGGCAGGTCGTCAGTGAAGTCGTCGGCGCAACCATCGACCCACAGCAGCTGCGCATCGCCGAGGCCTTCGAAGGCAGTCGCGTTGAGCTCCACCGCCTGATCGCGCCCCTCCGCATCGTAGAGCGTCGCGCGGATGCCACACTCCTCTGCCGCCGCCTCAGCCACGCGGAGTCACCTTCGCGTGCACCACGCCCCAGGCGATCAGCGCCTGCGCTGCGAAATAAGCGCCCCAGACAAGCACGCTCCCCGTTCCGGGCGCGATGTGCCCCGCCATGCGCGCGAACAGGATGAGGTCGCTGATGACGAACAGTACCGCGCCCACCCCCACGCGATAGCGCGGAAAGGCGCTGGCCCACGCCGCCGCCGCCATCGCCGCGACCAGCGAGGCGTAAGCGACCGCCTGCCAGCCGCCCTCCTCTGCCCGGACGAGCGACCAGGCGATGATTGCGCTCGCGGGGATCAGCGTCACCGCCAGCGCGCGCTGCGATCCGCTGAGGCGCGGGCGGCGATGGCGCAGGTAGAGGAGGATGGCGACGATGTGCCCCGCGGAAAAGGCCGCTGCCCCCGCGCCAACGCTCACCGCGTCGAGCAGCACGTCGCCGAGCGCGCCCAGCGCCAGCACCAGCGCAATGCTGCGCCCGATCGCGTCACGCCGCGTCCGCCACGCCCACAGCGCGAGCAGCGCGACGCCCGCGCCCTTCCAGGCGATGACAGCGGGGCCCGCAATCCCTAGGGACGGAGCGAAGAGGTAGCTGGCACCGGCAAGGATGGCGGCGGCGAACAGGGCTGGATGCACGACTTCCCCCGGAGGCGCGCCGCGACCGGCACCGCATCGAAGTTCGAGGGATATTGATGAAAGCATATGATGTCCACGTCATCGGCGGCGGGCTCGCCGGGAGCGAAGCGGCGTGGCAGCTCGCTGAGGCGGGACTGCGCGTGCGTCTCTCCGAAATGCGCGGCGGTGGCGACAGCACCGCGGCGCATCAGGGCGACGGCCTGGCGGAGATGGTGTGCTCCAACAGCTTCCGCTCCGACGATGCGGAGGCGAACGCGGTCGGCCTCCTCCACCGAGAGATGCGCGAGCTGGGCTCGTTGATCATGGCTTGCGCCGATGCGACCAAGGTCCCGGCCGGCTCCGCGCTCGCGGTCGACCGCGAAGGTTTCTCGGCACGCGTCACCGAAGCGCTGGAGCAGCACGCCAATGTGGAGATCGTGCGCGAACGCATCGATTCGCTGCCGAGCGACGGGGCGACGATCATCGCCACCGGCCCGCTCACTGCGCCCGGCCTCGCCGAGGCGATCGCGCGTGCCACCGGCGAAGGCTCGCTCGCCTTTTTCGATGCGATCGCGCCGATCGTTCACCGCGACAGCATCGACATGGACGTCGCGTGGATGGCCAGCCGCTGGGACAAGGCCGGGCCGATCGGCGACGGCAAGGACTATATCAACTGCCCGATGGACAAGGAGCAGTATCTCGCCTTCGTCCAGGGCCTGCTCGACGGCGAAAAGACCGAATTTCGCGAGTGGGAGACGACCACGCCCTATTTCGAAGGCTGCATGCCGATCGAGGTGATGGCCGCGCGTGGGGTGCAGACGCTGCGGCACGGGCCGATGAAGCCGTTCGGTCTCGACAATCCGCGCACCGGCCGCTGGCCCTACGCGGTCGTGCAGCTGCGCCAGGATAATGCGCTGGGCACGCTGTGGAACATGGTCGGGTTCCAGACCAAGCTCAGGCACGCGGAGCAGGTGCGCCTGTTCCGTACCATTCCGGGGCTCGAGAAGGCGGAATTCGCGCGGCTGGGTGGGCTGCACCGCAACAGCTTCATCAAGTCGCCGGTGCTGCTCGATGAAACGCTGCGGCTAAAGTCGATGCCGCACATTCGCTTCGCCGGGCAGATCACCGGCTGCGAGGGCTATGTCGAAAGTGCGGCGATCGGCCTCGCCGTCGCGCGCTATTGGGCGGCGGAGCTGCGCGGCGACACGCCCCGCCCCCTGCCCGCTGAAACTGCGCTCGGGGCGCTCGCCGGGCACATCACCGGCGGCGCCGACAGTGCGACCTACCAGCCGATGAACGTCAATTTCGGATTGTTCCCCCCGCTCGCCGAGGACCTGCGCAAGGCCGACCGCAAGCGCGGCTATTCCGAGCGCGCGCGGACCAGCCTCGCCCAGTGGATGGCGGCGGCCTAGTCGTCGTCGGCCGGGCAGCGACAGCGCGGCGCCGCGGCGCGCGGCTTGGGCGCGGTGCGCGCGAACTCGGCGGGCGTGACGATGCCGGAACGGTCGCGGTCGGCCTGCGCAAAGCGGTCGCTGGTCCGCACCGCCCACTCCTCGAAGCTCAGCAGATTGTCGCCATCCTTGTCGAGCCTGCGAAACGCGCTGCTGCGCGTCGAAAGCATCTCCACCCGCGTGATCCCGCCGTCGCGGTTGCGGTCGTAGCGCTGAAAGCGCCTTTGCTCGCGCGATAGCGGGTTCGCACGCGGCAGGCCGGGCGGGAGCGCTCCGACCGCGCCCTCCTCTCCTTCGGGCAGGTCGAGCGGGTCGGGCGCCGATGGGACGGGGGGCGCCGCCGCCGCGAGTTTCAGCGCGGGCTGCGGCGGTTTGGACATTGCACTCCAGATAAAGAAGCCGCCGAGCAGCAACATCGTCGCCGCCAGCGCGCCGATCAACAAGCGCATGTATCGCCCCCTTCGCTGCCCTGGTCGCGTGCTAGCGCCCGAAGAGCCCCACCCGCAAGCTCAGCCACTGATCGCGCAACGGCGCCACCCTCCCCCGCCGCGCCGCGAGGTCCGCCGCCTGCACCGCCATCACGCGCAGCGGCCGCGGCAGCGCCCTCGATCGTTCAGCGGGTGCGAGCGCTGCGGATCGCGGTGGTGGCTCGCGTCGCTCGATGGCATCCGCGACCTCACCCCACAGCGCCCCCGCTCCCGCCGATGACGGCGCCCCGAGCAGCATGCTCGCGATGGCGAAAACCCCCTCCCCCCGTGCGACCGGGTCATCGTGGCTGAGTGCCCACTCCACCATCCGGCCTCTCAACTCTGCGGACAGATGCGGGGCAATCTCCTCCGCAAAGCCGCGCAGGGCTGGGTCGGGGGGCGTGTCGCCGTGCTCGATCTGCTCGATCTGGTCCGCCCACCAGCGCAACCGGATCGCGCGCAACGTCGGCTCGCGGCAGCCCAGCCGCGCGCTGGCCAGAGCACGGTCCAGGGTGGCGAGCGCTCCCACCGCCGACCGCATCTCCGAGGGCACGAGCGGGAGGACCAAAGCGGCGTCGAGATGAAACAGCTGCGGGCGATCGGGGATCATGGTGAACTCCGCGCTAACCATATTGCGGAACGCCGCGCCAACCGCGTTGCTTGCATGGGGCCTGATGGGATGCGTGCATGGCGCGCGCTTCGCACGATTGGGGCACGCAATGAAGCGGCAAGGGGTCTTGACCAGACTGATCGCGGACCGGCGCGGCAACATCATGTACATGGTGGCCGCGATGCTGGTCCCGATCCTCATTACGATCGGCGCCGGCGTCGATATGAGTCAAGCCTACATGGCAAAGATGCGCTTGCAGCAGGCCTGCGATGCCGGCGTGCTCGCCGCACGCCGGGCGATGGAAGGTGCCGACTACACCACCGCGAACAAAGCGCAGGCGAGCGCGATGTTCTCGTTCAACTACCCGAGTGGCATCTACGGCAGCCGCGATGTCGTTTTCGATTCCACCCGGCCGCGCACCAACGTCGTCACCGGCACCGCCAGCGCCACCTTGCCGACGTTGGTAATGCGCGCCTTCGGACGTGAGACGATCGCCTTGTCGGTCAGCTGCGCGGCACGGTTGGAGATGCCCAACACCGACGTGGTCATGGTGCTCGACGTGACCGGGTCGATGGAGGACAATATCGCCACCACCGGCACCAGCAGCACTACGGAGACAAAGCTCGCCGCGCTGAAGCGAGAGGCGATTTCCTTCTACAACACGCTGTCTGCGGCAATGCCGGCAACGGCGCGCTTGCGTGTGGGCGTCGTCCCCTATTCCTCGACCGTCAACATCGGTTCGGCGATCAATAGCCTCAACAGCTCGTATATTGCCGACACGGCTGAAATCCCATCCCGGGTCGTCACATGGGTCGAGCTGCCGGGCGGAACGACGACCGTCACTCCAGAGTCGGTTGCGCCGTGGTCGAGCTACAGCTGGACGGGTGCGCAGCTCAACAATGTAACGAGCTCGTCGAACTGCCCGACCACGACCACGTCGGAAATCAGCGCCAACGGGCCCGATCAGCCACCGTCGGTCACGTACACCGACCCCAACAGCACCGACCGGCAGTTCACGACCGAAGTCGATAGGCCGAAGCTGGAGAACCAGTACAGCTACCGCTGGTATAATAGCGCGTGTCGCCAGCGCGTACGATCGCGAACCTATGTCGAGGAAACGACGACGGTCAAAACGCTTCGTTATTCGTACAGACACCGTATGGTCGAATACGACGTGAGCGGCCTGAAAACCGGGGGCACGTTGCAGCTGCCGATCGGCTTCAAGGGGGAGATGCTGACCGGGAGCTGGAACGGTTGTCTGCGGGAACGGCAGACCACCGCCTTCGCGGCCAGCGCCACTCCGCCTGCAACGGCGCTGGATCTCGATATCGATCGTGTGCCCGACAGCGACGCGAGCCGCTGGCGCGTGTCGATACCGGCCTTTACCTTTCCAAGCGCGGTCAGCGGCTCGGGGAGTTCGTCCACCCCGGCTTACAACCAGAATTCGATCGAGCCGAACGATTACGTCACGCCGACGAACTTCAACAACTATGCCGCGCCGAGCTTTATTGCGGCTGGCACGGCTGCGTGCCCGACGGCTGTGTTTCCGTTGGCAACCACGACCAGCACGGCCTTCTCCAATTACATTGGTTCGTTGACTGCGGTCGGAGGCACCTATCACGACGCGGGTATGGTCTGGGGGGCGAGGATGATTTCGCCGACCGGCATTTGGGCCGCGTCCAATGCGCCGCCGCCCGGTTCCAACGGCGTCAGCCGCCACATCCTGTTCATGACCGACGGCCAGATGGCACCGTCCACCCGTGCACTCAGCCAACAGGGGGTGGAAGCGCTGGAAAAGCGTGTGCTCGGCAGCGCCGATTCCAGCGAACTGACGGCGCGCCATAATGCACGGCTGCTCGCGCTGTGCGACGCGGCCAAGTCGCGCAACATCACCATCTGGTTCGTGAGCTTCGGTGAATCGCTCGATACGACGATGAAAAGTTGCGCGAGCGGCGACAGGAGCTTCCAGGCGAGCAATTCGGCCACGCTTCGCACGCAGTTCCAATCGATCGCGACGCAGATCGCCCGCCTGAGGTTGTCCGAATGATCGCCCCCGCTCCGCCAGCGGAACGCTCCGCCACGCGCCCTCCTGAAAGCGCATCTCGCTGGAAGCGCCTGCGTCGCGACGCGCGTGGTGCCTACTTGATCGAGATGGCGTTCGTCCTGCCGATCTTTCTGATGATCGCGACCGGAGTCTTCGACCTCGCCTTCCAGGCTTATCTACGTGGCACACTCATCGGTGCGGTTCAGGCGGCGGGGCGACTGGCGACGATCGAAGGAGCGGATACGAGCGCTATCGACGCTCGAGTGACCTCTGAAGTCGGCACGGTGGCGAGGTTCGCGAATTTCCGTTTTCAACGCGAAAACTTCGACCGGTTCGCCGACATCCGACGCGCGGAAGACTTCACGGACAGCAACAGCAACGGCGTCCGTGATGCGGGCGAATGCTTCGTGGACGTCAACGGCAATCGCACCTGGGACCTCAATCGTGCGGCGGCCGGAAACGGCAACGGCGAAGATGTCGTCCTCTACACGGTCACCGCGACCTACAACGGGCTGTTTCCCCTGTGGCGCTTTCTTGCGCGCAATCAGCAGCAGGAGATCAAGGTGCAGACGGTGCTGCGTAACCAGCCTTACGCCAACCAGTCGACGACGGAGGTGACCGTATGCACCTAACCGAGATTCACCGCCGCTTGGGCGAGGTTCGCCGCCGTTTCGGCCGCCTGGTGCACGACCAGCGGGCGGTGGCGATGATCGAAACCGCCTTCACCGTGCCAACGCTCGCAATCGTCGGGCTGATGGGGGTGGAGGTCGCGAATCTCGCGGTCGTCAACGCGCGCGTTTCGAACGTTGCGCTGGCCGTGGCAGATAATGCTTCCCGCATTGCCGCCAACAACCCTCTCGGCGCGCCGCAGGTGCGGGAGGTGGACATCAACGACGTCTTCGCCGGAGGCGTCGAGCAAGCCTCGACCCTCAACCTTGCCACTAGAGGACGGATTATCCTCTCCAGCCTGCAACGCGACGCCGACGGCAAACAGCGGATCAAATGGCAGCGCTGCTTCGGCGCGCTCGCGGTGTCGTCCGCCTACGGTCCGCCGGGCTTGGTCAACGGGGACGGGTCGGTAGGGCTCGGTCCACCGTCGCGCCGGATCAGCGCCCCGACCAACCAGGCTGTGATGTTTGTCGAGGTCGTGTATCAGAACGCGCCGATGGTGCTGCCGGGCTTCGCGCTCCCGAACAATGGTCGCGTCGAATATGAAGCGGCTTATGTCGTTCGCGACAATCGCGACATGGGCAACCCAACCAACCCGGCGCCGACCGCCCCTGTGAGCAGTAACTGCAGCGGCACCCAACGCGTCGTCAGCTGACCAAGCCTAACCTCCCTTGGCCAGCCGTCGCGCGGTCTCGACCACGCGGTCGGCGCTGATCAACGCCGCCTTCTCGAGGTTCGCGGCGTAGGGCAAGGGCACGTCTTCGTTGGCGACCCGCAGCACCGGGGCGTCGAGGTCGTCGAAACCGCGCTCCATCGCGAGCGCGGCGATTTCGCTGGCGATCGAGCAGGTCGGCCAGCCTTCCTCGACCACCATCAGCCGGTGCGTCTTGGCAAGGCTCGCCAGCACCGCGTCGGCGTCGAGCGGGCGCAGCGTGCGCAGATCGATCACCTCCACGCTGATCCCCTCACCCGCCAGCGTTTCCGCCGCCTCCAGCGCCAGCCCGACGCCGATCGAATAGCTGACGATGGTGAGATCGGTCCCTTGGCGATGCACCCGCGCCTTGCCGATCGGCAGCACCGTGTCGCCCTGCGGCGGCGCGGGGAAACTGCGGCCGTAGACCAGCTCGTTTTCGAGGAACACGACCGGATCTTCGCTGCGGATCGCCGCCTTGAGGAGCCCCTTCGCATCCGCGGCGTCGTAGGGCGCGATGACGATCAGCCCAGGCACGCTCGCGTACCACGGGCCGAAGTTCTGACTGTGCTGCGCGCCCACCCGGCTCGCCGCGCCATTGGGACCGCGAAACACGATCGGGGTGCGCATCTGCCCGCCCGACATGTAATTGGTCTTGGCCGCAGAGTTGATGATGTGGTCGATCGCCTGCAACGCGAAGTTGAAGGTCATGAACTCGACCACCGGGCGAAGTCCGCCCATCGCCGCCCCCGCCCCCAGGCCGGCAAAGCCATATTCGGTGATCGGCGTGTCGATCACGCGCTTTGGCCCGAACTCCTCGAGCAGGCCCTGCGTCACCTTGTAGGCGCCCTGATACTCCGCGACTTCCTCGCCCATGACGAAGACGCGCTCGTCGCGGCGCATCTCCTCCGCCATCGCATCACGCAACGCCTCGCGCACGGTGATCGTCGCGCCCTCCGGGGCTGCCTCGGCCGTGGTTGGTTCGGGCGCCTGTGGAGCGTCGTGGGTGACGATCTCCTTTTCCTGCAACGCCTCCGCCGAGGCGGGAGGAGCGGCAGGCGTTGAAGCGGTAGCGGGGGCGGCGGGAGCAGGAGCAGGCGCCGCCGCCTCACCCTCGCCGCTCAGCGTCGCGATGACGGTGCCCACCTTCACCCCCTCGGTGCCCTCCGCGACGAGCAGCTCACCGACGGTGCCTTCATCGACCGCCTCGAACTCCATCGTCGCCTTGTCGGTCTCGATCTCGGCGAGGATGTCGCCCGATTTCACCGCATCGCCCGGCTTCACCAGCCACTTGGCGAGCGTCCCCTCCTCCATCGTCGGGGACAGCGCGGGCATCTTGAGTTCGACCGCCATCAGTAGCTCTCCACCAGCACGTCGGTGTGGAGTTCGGCCATGTCGGGTTCCGGCGCCGTCTCCGCAAAGTCGGCAGCGTCGCTGACGATCCGGCGGATCTCCTGATCGAGCGTTTTCAGTTCGTCCTCCGTCGCCCCTGCGGCGAGCATCTCGGCCTTCAGTCCTTCGATCGGATCGCTCTTCTCGCGCACCGACTGCACCTCCTCGCGGCTGCGATATTTGGCCGGGTCGGACATGGAGTGGCCACGATAGCGATAGGTCTTGAGCTCGAGCAGGATCGGCCCCTTGCCGGCGCGCACCCAGTCGAGCGCCACCGACGCCGCCCCGCGCACGTCGAGCACGTCCATGCCGTCGACCTGAATGCCGGGGATGCGAAAGCTCTCCCCGCGGCGGTAGAGCTGGTCCTCGGCCGACGCGCGATTGACCGATGTGCCCATGGCGTACTGGTTGTTTTCGATCACGTAGATGATCGGCAGCTTCCACAGCTCCGCCATGTTGAAGCTTTCGTACACCTGTCCCTGATTGGCCGCGCCGTCGCCGAAATAGGCGAGGCACACGCCCCCATCCTCGCGATACTTGTGCGCAAAGGCGAGCCCGGTGCCGAGCGCCACCTGCGCGCCGACGATGCCGTGCCCGCCGTAGAATTTATGCTCGACGCTGAACATGTGCATCGAACCGCCCTTGCCCTTGGAGATGCCCGCGGCGCGGCCGGTCAGTTCGGCCATGATGACCTTGGGATCGATGCCATAGGCGAGCATGTGGCCATGGTCGCGATAGCCGGTGATGACGCTGTCCTTGTCGCCGTCGAGCGCCGATTGCAGCCCCACCGCGACCGCTTCCTGCCCGATGTAGAGGTGGCAGAACCCGCCGATCAGCCCCAGCCCATAGAGCTGCCCCGCCTTTTCCTCGAACCGGCGGATGAGCAGCATCTCGCGATAGTAGCGGCGCATTTCTTCAAGGTCGGCGACATGCCGCTGCGGCTGCGGCGGACGCTCGCGGTTCGGAGTCGCAGGAACGGCGGCGGGCGCCGGCGCGGGCGCGGCGCTGGCAGGACGGGCTTTGGCCACGACGGGCGCTCTCCTTGGATCAGCCTGGCTGGGTTGCAGAGGGCTATAGAGAGCGGCGGCGGGGCGTGGCAACCTCGCGGCTGGGCTAGTGCGCGCGAATGAGCTTACCGCTTGGGCAGCACCACCACGACGTCGTCGGGGTGGACGAGGTTCAGCTCCTCGCGCACCAATTCCTCGCCCAGGTCGGGATCGGAGTGGCGGGGGTCGAGCAGGCGCTGGTGGTTGAGGAGGACGCGGTGCTCCTCGCGCAGCTGGGCGAGTTGCGCTTCGCGTTGGCGCAGCTCGCGGTTGTAATCGTTCCAAGCGAACAGCCCGGTCGACCCGAACAGCAGCCACAGCAGCGCGATGCTCACCGCCAGCGCCGCCGCCGGCCAGTGCCACCAGTTCGCCCTGCGCGATCGCCGGATATGCAAGCCCGAAGCCATTTGTGCCAAGAATCACGAATGACCGTCGGGGTCAAGCGCCGTCGTACTCAAGAGCGGCGTCCGACGCTTGGACGTTGCGCTCAGGCTAATGCCGAATTTCAGGCTGAACTTGCCTACTAATCTCGATCAAGTGCAAAACAAGCAAGTCATTGTAATAACGGGATACCCTTACCCCGTTTTGGTGTGAACTTAGCCTGAACTTTCAAATGCAACGATTGAGTCCACGGCACCCAACTCGCCCGTCCCGAGAGCCTCCGCTCACCGGCGTGCGCGGAGGAAGGCGGTCCAGCCGGGGTAGCTGGCGGCGCTACCCAGCGCCTCCTCGATCCGCAGCAGCTGGTTGTACTTGGCGAGCCGGTCCGACCGCGCGAGGCTGCCGGTCTTGATCTGCCCGCAGTTGGTCGCGACCGCGAGGTCGGCGATGGTCGCATCCTCGGTCTCGCCCGAACGGTGCGACATGACCGCGGTGTAGCCCGACCGCTGCGCAAGGCTGACGGCATCCAGCGTTTCGGTGAGTGTGCCGATCTGGTTGACCTTGACCAGCAGCGAGTTGGCGAGGCCATCGCGGATGCCATCGCCGAGCCGCGCGCTGTTGGTCACGAACAGGTCGTCGCCGACCAGCTGGCAGCGGTCGCCGATGCGGTCGGTGAGGATCTTCCACCCTTCGCGGTCATCCTCACCCATGCCGTCTTCGATGGTGATGATCGGATAGGCATCAACCAGCGCGGCGAGTTCGCCCGCCATCTCCTCGGCGGAAAGGCTGCGGCCCTCGCCTGCCAGCTCGTAGCGGCCGTCCTTGAAGAACTCTGTCGCCGCGCAGTCGAGGCCGAGCGCGATGTCCTCACCGGGGCGGTAGCCCGCAGCTTCGACCGCGCGCAGGATCGCGTCGAGCGCTTCGCGGCTGCTGGCGATGTTCGGGGCAAATCCGCCTTCGTCGCCGACGCCGGTGGAGAGACCGGCGGCGGCGAGCTGCTTCTTGAGCGCGTGGAACACCTCCGTCCCCCAGCGCATCGCCTCCGAAAAGCTGTCGGCGCCGACGGGGAGGATCATGAACTCCTGGAAGTCGATCGGATTGTCGGCATGCGCCCCGCCGTTGATGATGTTCATCATCGGCACCGGCAGGACATGCGCCGCGACGCCGCCGACGTAGCGATAGAGCGGGAGCCCGACGCTGTCCGCCGCGGCCTTCGCCGTCGCCAGGCTGATGCCGAGGACCGCGTTCGCGCCGAGGCGACCTTTGTTGTCAGTCCCGTCCGCCTCGATCATCGCTGCGTCAACCGCGCGCTGGTCGGTGCCGTCGAGGCCGATCACCGCTTCGGCGAGGTCGGTGTGCACCGCCTCAACCGCCTTCTCGACGCCCTTCCCGCCCCAGCGGGTCGCATCGCCGTCGCGCAGCTCGACCGCCTCATGCGCGCCGGTGGAGGCGCCCGAGGGGACCATCGCCCGGCCCATGCTACCATCCTCGAGGTGAACGTCGACCTCGATCGTCGGATTGCCGCGGCTGTCGATCAGCTGGCGAGCGACGCAATCGACGATGATGGTCATGAACGGGTTCCTCAAAACAGTGGCGCGAAATTGCCGCGCGGTTACGCGGAGGGCGGCGTGAGCGCAATGGAGGAGCGCGCTCCACCGAAGCCTGTCGGAGCCACGATCGTTGCAGCTGCGGAACCAGCCCGCGCACTCGTGGGTTCGGTGGACGAGAGGAGCCGGTCGGCTCCCTGCGACCGAAGCAAAAGGACTTTCCCATGAACAGCAGCACGACCGGCACCACCGGCAACAGCTCGTCGACCACCAGCTACGGTGACAAGTCCGCGGTGACCCCCTCGTCCGCCGGCGGCTCGACCACGGCGTCGACCAGCGCGGTACGCGACTCGCTCGCCTCGACGGGTGCGACCATCAAGGAAGAAGCCTCCAAGAAGGCAGCCGAACTCAGCGACACCGCCCGCGCCTACGCTGGTCAGGCAGGCGACAAGGCCAAGGACGCCGCCTCGAAGGGCAAGACGCTTGCCGCGGACGGCCTGACCTCTGTGTCGAAGGCGTTCAGCGACGTTGCCCCGCAGGTCGAAGAGCGCTTTGGCGCGACCTACGGCGACTACGCTCGCCGCGCCTCGGCCAAGATCGATCAGGCCGCGACCGCCCTCAATGAAAAGAGCGTTGAGGAGCTTGCCGAGTCCGCGCGTGAGACGGTGCGCAAGAACCCTGCGATCGCCGTCGGCGCGGCTGCAGTCGTCGGCTATATGCTCTCGAAGCTCTTCTCGAGCTCGAATAGCCGCTACTGATTGTGGCGACGACCGCATCCGACACGAGTTGGGACGGCGCATCGTCGGCGGGGGTAACCTCGCCGGCGAGCGCCGCTTCGTCGCTCAAAGACCGCGTGAGCGCATCGGTCCGCGCTGAAAAGGACGTCGTGATGCTGGCCGCGGCGGCAGGCTTATCGGGCGCCAAGACTGCCGGGACGGGCGCTGCGATCGCGGTCGTGGGGCTGCTGATCACTGTCGCCATGCTCATCGGCGCGCTTCTGATTTTTCTGTCGCAGCTTCTGTCCCCACTGGCAGCTTTCCTTATCGTCGCCGGTCTTGGCGCGCTTGTCGCGCTGGTGGGATACCTGCGGATCAAGTCGGGCGCTGGTTGCATCTCCGAAGTCATTCAGACGGTGAAACGATGAGCGATATCGAACGACTTCGCGCTGCGGTTACGCGCGCCAGAGTTGAACGCGATCGCGTCAAGACCGGCACCACGCGTCTGAAATCCAGCCTCGCGCCTAGTAACCTGGTGTCGCTGGCTTCGGGCCGGGCGGTCACGGCAGCCGAGAGTACGGCCGACAGCGCCGTCCGCACCGTAAAGGAACGGCCCGCAGTCGCCGCGCTGGGGGGAGCAATGATCCTTGCGTACCTGCTTCGCGATCCGATCGCGAAGCGTTTCGGCGATGTGATTCAGGACGAGCGTCCCCGCTGGCGGCAATGGATTGCGGACACGTTCAATACGGCGATGGAAAGTCTCACCGAGAAAGGCAAATGATGGTTTCGCGCTCCAAGCTCTCCGATGCAGCCCAGCATGTCGTTGAGGCCGCGCTGGACCGGATTTCCGACGCCTACGGCTCCTCGAAAAGCGCGGCCCGCAGCGCCGGTCGTGTATCCGGCGATTTCGCTCGCGAGCATTATGATCAGTTGCGCGAGGGGGTTGATGTAGCGGCGGACGAGGCTGTTCAGCTGGCTCGCAACTCAGCCCAATTTGCTCGCCGTCATCCAGTCCTTACCGCGGCCGCTGCGATCGGGGTTGGCGCTGCGATCGCCTGGCTCGCAAAGCAGTCGGCCGATAAAAAGCGTGCGGACGACAGTGCGTCGGACGAGTATGAGGAAGAGTTCGGCTAACGCCGCCAGCGAGAGATTTGCGCTTGGAAAGGCGGCCTGCTAGCGGGCCGCCTTTCCTACTTTAGCGCCAAGAGCCATTTCCATGAGCAAGCTTCATCTCGTGTTCGGCGGTCGTGTCAAAGACCCGCGCACGCTCGACTTTCAGGATTTGAGCAAGATCGACTTCGTCGGGCTGTTCGAGGATTATGCGAGCGCGGAGGAAGCGTGGCGAGGTGCGGCACAGCGTACCGTGGATGACGCCGAGATGCGGTATGTCGTGGTGCACCTGCACCGCTTGCTCGAGCCCGGCCTGAATCCCGGCGCTAGCGTCTGAAGCGCAGTCGAAGGAGCGGTCGCGCGAGCAGGAGCCCCGCGACAAACCCCCCAATGTGCGCGCCGATGTCGATATTGTCGCTGGCGTAGCCGACCAGCAGTTGGATCCCAATCCACGCGGCGCCCAGCCACAGCGCTCGCACGAAATGTGGCGGCAGGCCCGCCACCGACTTCACCTCGCGCTCCGAAAAGACGAGGGCGTAGACCGCGACGAGAGCCGAAATCGCGCCTGATGCCCCGATACCCGGAATGGTCGAGGCGGGGTTCAACGCCCACGATCCGACCGCGCCGAACACCGCTCCCAGGACATAGAGGCCGAGCCACAGCTTAGCCCCGATCGCGCCTTCGACCGCGCGTCCGACCCAAACCAGCATCAGCATGTTGAACGCGAGATGCATCCAAGAGCTGTGCATCAACGCTGCGGTAAACGGCGTCAGGAGCGCCGGCACTGCTCCCGCCAAGCTCGCCCCGCCGAGCCGCGCGGGAATGAAGCCACCAAACACCGCAGCCTGCGGCCACATCGTCCAAGCGAACAGCGTCGCAGCGACCGTCAGCGCGAGCGTCGCGAAGGTCGCCGGCGCGGCGCGATAGTTGACCCCTCCGGTCAAACGAACGCGATCTCCGCGACCTCGAACCAGCGATCGCCCGACGGCACCGTGACCTCGATCTCGTCACCGACACGGCGCCCGATCAGCGCGCGGCCGAGCGGGGAGTTGTAGCTGATCCGGCCCAGCTTCGCGTCCGCCTCGGTCTGACCGACGATCTGGTAGGTGATGTCCTTGTCGTCCTCGTCCTTGAGCTTAACCGTCGCGCCGAACACCACGCGGTCGCCCGAAAGGCTGGTGGGGTCGATGATCTGCGCCCGGCTCAAACGATCCTCGAGGTCGGCGATCGAGGCTTCGACCTGCCCCTGACGCTCCTTGGCGGAGTGGTACTCGGCGTTTTCCGAAAGGTCGCCGTGCGCGCGCGCTTCCTCGATCGCGTCGACGATGCCCGGGCGTTCGGCCTTGAGCGCGGCAAGCTGCTTGGTCAGCTTGTCATAGCCCTCGGCCAGCATCGGGACCTTTTCCACACTCGCCATTCGTCTCGAACCTTCTGTGTCGCGATCAAAAGCGCCGCCCGCACGCAGATCAGCGCGCCAGGCGTCACGTCAATGTCGGGGGGCGTCAACCGCCAGTCGCGGCATGATAGGATTGCAGCGGGCGCACATCAACCCTGCCCCCGTCCTGCGCCCCCGCCTCACCGATCGCCAGAGCGACCGCGTCCGACGCGGCAGCGGTGGTGTAGTAGGGAATGCGCTGCCCGAGTGCGCTCGCCCGTATCGAAGCACTGTCCTTGAGTGACTGCCAGCCTTCGGTGGTGTTGAAGATCAGCTGCACGTCGCCGTCCTTGATCCGGTCGACGATATGCGGCCGCCCCTCAGCCACCTTGTTGACGCGCTCGACCGCGAGCCCGCGCTGCGAGAGATAGTCGGCGGTTCCGCCGGTCGCGATCACGCTCCAGCCGAGCCCGATCAGCCGCTCCACCGCGCCAACGATGCGCGGCTTGTCGCTCTCCTTGACCGAAACGAACAGCCGTCCACTCCGGGGAAGCGCATCGCCCGCGCCCAGCTGCGCCTTCGCGAAAGCGTTAGGAAAGTCGTGGGCGATGCCCATCACCTCCCCGGTCGAGCGCATCTCCGGGCTCAATACCGGGTCCACGCCAGGGAAGCGCGCGAAGGGGAACACCGCCTCCTTGACCGCGACGTGCGCGACGTGGCGGTCGACGGCTGGCAAGTCCGCGAGCCGCTCGCCGGCCATCACCCGCGCGGCGATCTTGGCGATGGGCGCGCCGATCGCCTTGGCGACGAACGGCACGGTGCGGCTGGCGCGCGGGTTCACTTCGATCAGATAGACCGTCCCGTTCTGCACCGCGAACTGCACGTTCATCAGCCCGCGCACGCCGAGCGCCCGGGCGAGCTCCGCAGTCTGCCGCTCGATCTCCGCGACGATCTGGTCGGGCAGGCTGTAAGGTGGCAGCGAGCATGCACTGTCGCCCGAATGGACGCCGGCCTCCTCGATATGCTGCATCACGCCGGACACGACGACCTGCTCGCCGTCGCAGATCGCGTCGACATCGACCTCGATGGCGTCGCGCAGATAGCGGTCGATGAGCACGGGGGAGTCGCCCGAAACCTGCACCGCGGTGTCGATATACGCCTCAAGCTGCGCGGGGCTGTCGACGATTTCCATCGCGCGCCCGCCGAGCACATAGGAGGGCCGCGTGAGTACAGGATAGCCGATACGCTCCGCCACCGCGAGCGCCTCCTCGCGGCTGCGGGCGATGCCGTTCTCGGGCTGCTTGAGGCCAAGCTTGTGCACCAGCGCCGCGAAGCGCTCGCGATCTTCGGCGAGGTCGATGGCGTTGGGGGAGGTGCCGAGGATCGGGATGCCCGCTTCCTCGAGCGTGCGCGCCAGCTTGAGCGGGGTCTGTCCGCCGAACTGAACGATGACCCCGAGCAGCGTGCCGCGGCTGCGCTCGACCTCGAGCAGTTCGAGCACGTCCTCCGCGGTCAGCGGCTCGAAATAGAGACGGTCGGAGGTGTCGTAGTCGGTGCTCACCGTCTCCGGATTGCAGTTGACCATGATCGTCTCGAACCCCGCATCGCTGAGCGCGAAGCAGGCGTGACAGCAGCAGTAATCGAACTCGATCCCCTGCCCGATGCGGTTGGGCCCGCCGCCCAAAATGACGATCTTGGTCGCCTCGGTCGGGTCGGCCTCGTCGTCTCCCGGCCCAAACGCCGGCGCTTCGTAGGTCGAGTAGAGGTAGGGGGTGATCGCCGCGAACTCCGCGGCACAGCTGTCGATGCGCTTGTAGGTCGGGCGAACCCCGAGCCGGTGGCGCAGCGCGCGCACTTCGGCTTCGGTGACCCCGCCGGTCATTGCCACCAGCGCGTCGTGCAGCAGCCCAGACCCGCGCGCGGCGGCGCGGGCCATGCCGGGGCGGACGTGCGCCGAACGCAACGCTAGCCGCGCCAGCCGCTTGTCGGAGAAGCCCATCGCCTTCAGCCGCCGGAGCCCCGCCGCATCGCGCGGCAAGCCGTCGGTCAGCACCTCATTTTCCGCCGCGACGATCTCGGCGATGCGATCGAGGAACCAGGGGTCGTAGTGGGTCACCGCGTTCACCTCCTCGATGGTGAGCCCCTCGCGGATCGCCTGCGCGGCGACCAGCAAACGGTCGGGGGTCGGCCGGGAAAGCTCGGAAATAATCTGCTCGCGCGAGGCGCCGACGAGGTGCTCGACGGGGTCAAGCCCGCACAGGCCCGTCTCCAGCCCGCGCAGCGCCTTCTGCAGCGACTCCCCAAAATTGCGCCCGATTGCCATGACCTCACCGACGGACTTCATCGCCGTCGTCAGCAGCGGCTCGGCGCCCTTGAACTTCTCAAAGGCGAAACGCGGGATCTTGGTGACGACATAATCGATCGTCGGTTCGAACGAGGCCGGGGTGGCGCCGGTGATATCGTTCTGGATTTCGTCGAGCGTGTAGCCGACGGCCAGCTTGGCCGCGACCTTGGCGATGGGGAAGCCCGTGGCCTTCGATGCCAGCGCCGACGATCGGCTGACGCGCGGGTTCATCTCGATGACGATCAGCCGGCCATCCTTGGGATTGACCGCGAACTGAACGTTGGAACCGCCTGTTTCGACACCGATTTCGCGCAGCACGGCGATACTCGCCGAGCGCATGATCTGATATTCCTTGTCGGTCAGCGTCAGCGCCGGTGCGACGGTGATGCTGTCGCCGGTGTGCACCCCCATCGGGTCGACATTTTCGATCGAGCAGATGATGATGGCATTGTCCGCACGGTCGCGGACCACCTCCATCTCATATTCCTTCCAACCGAGCAGCGATTCCTCGATCAGCACCTCGGTGGTCGGCGATGCTTCGAGCCCGCCGCGAACGATCGCCTCGAACTCCTCGCGGTTGTAGGCGACGCCGCCGCCGGTGCCGCCGAGCGTAAAGCTCGGGCGGATGATCGCGGGCAGTCCGACCTTGTCGAGCGCCGCCCAGCCGTCCTCCATATTGTGCGCAATCGCCGAGCGCGCGGAGCCGAGCCCGATGCGGTCCATCGCCTCGCGGAACTTCTGCCGGTCTTCGGCCATGTCGATCGCTTCGGCACGCGCGCCGATCATCTCCACCCCGAACTTGTCGAGCGTGCCGTCGCGCGCGAGCGCCAGCGCGGTGTTGAGCGCAGTCTGCCCGCCCATCGTCGGCAGCACCGCGTCGGGGCGCTCCTTCTCGATGATCGCTGCGACCACCTCGGGCGTGATCGGCTCGACATAGGTCGCGTCGGCGAGCTCCGGGTCGGTCATGATCGTCGCCGGGTTCGAATTGACGAGGATCACGCGATACCCCTCTTCCTTCAACGCCTTGATCGCCTGCGTGCCCGAATAATCGAACTCGCACGCTTGCCCGATGACGATGGGCCCGGCGCCGATGACGAGGATGGAAGAGATGTCAGTGCGTTTGGGCATCAGCGGATGTCACCCACGGGCCGCTTGAACATGTAGCCCACCGACTGGTCTTCGCCATGTACCGGGCCTAGGCCGATGAGTTCCCAGCCTTCCCGGCCCATATGGTTAAGCGCCTCTTCGGTGGATTTGTTCTTGATCGGATCGAGCGACCACTCGCCCTTGTTGGTCCAGACGCTGCCTTGCCAGACGAGCACGCGATATTCCCATCGGGTCATGACGCCACTCCTAGCGAACTGATGAATCGTGCGAACAGATAGTCGCTATCCTGCGGCCCGGGGCT
>CAKZIN010000076.1 GCA_936933955.1 uncultured Sphingopyxis sp.
TTCCGATCTGGCTCGACCGGCGCGGCAGCAGCGGGCGCAGCGGCGCCGACGACCGGCGCTCCCGCAGCGACCCCGGCCAAGGCGACCGGCAACTCCCCTGCGACCGCGGGCACGCCCTGACCGGAGCCCAACGCCCTGCGTCGGCAGGGGGCGGGCTAACGACGGCTACCCTCGCGCGAACCCGCGGGTCGGCCCGGGCGGAGCGAAGCTTTCGACCACCCGCCACGGCTGCTGCGCGAACTTCCCCCGCGCGTAGCTCCACAGGCCGATCTGCGCAGCGAGCAGCATGAACATGTACGGCTGGAAGGCGATGCCGACGAACATGCAGCCGAGCAGATAGACCAGTTGCCCGCCCTGCAGCGCTCCGGCGAGCGGGCGGATCCAACCGTCATCGCCGCCGACGCCGCGGAAGCGCCGCCGCAGCCGCTCCATCCGCACCAGGCAGATCAGCTGCAGCGACAGCCATAGGGCGAGCCCCGGAAAGCCCTGTTCGCCCAGCATCTCGAAATAGCTGTTGTGGAATGCGCGCGACTGGTCGGTGTAGGGAACGATCCGCCGCGATACCGACGAGCCGTTGACCGTGGTCTCGACCCGGTTCACCTGCAGCCGGTTCTTGACATAGACGTTGAAGCCGCCGCCCAGCGGATGGTCAAGCGCGTAGTTCCAGGTCCACTTCCACACCGCGACCCGGGTGGAGGCGCTCTCGTCGCTCTTATAGTCGCCGATCGTGCCCATGCGTGAGGAAAAGGCCGCCGGGGCGAGCGCTGCGCCAAACACCGCCAGTCCCGCGATGATCGAGAGGTAGAGCCCGCGCCGCTGTGTCTCCCGCAGGCCCAGCAGCACCAGCAGCGCCGCGCACAACAGCCCCGTGCGCGCCTGGGTGCCGATCGGGATCAGCAGGCAGTTGAGCGTCAGAAAGATAGCGAACGCCCACACCGCGCGGCTCGGCCGGAACACCGTGCCGTAACGCGCCAGCCACAGGATGATCGGAATGGTGGCGATGGCGACGGTCGAGAAGATCGACCCCTCGAACAGCCCGCTGTTGTCGGAAATCAGGATGCGCAGCGACCCGTAGCCCGACCCACCGGCCAGCGTCTTGAGGCCGCCCGAAAGCGCCAGCGTGCCCGCGGCCAGCACCATCGTCAGCAGCAGCGCCTCGATCCGCAGCCGCGTGGTGAGCGTCAGCGGCAGGAAGATCGACCAAAGCAGCGCCTTCCACACCCACGACCATTTGTCCCACGCAACGCTCGGTTCGTGCGCGTAGATGGTGGTGGTGAGGCAGTAGAGCAGCAGCGCGGTCAGCAGCCCCTGCGCGAGATCGAAGCGGGTGCCGCGCTTCTTGTCGAACATAAGCCAGGTGCCAACCGCGAGCGCGAACAGCACCAGCGACAGCTGCATGTGCGGCAGGATCGCCGAGGAGAGCCGCTGCGGCGCGACGATGTCGACGTAGCAATAGGCAAGGATGAACAGGAACGGCCGCTTCGCCGCGGCGGCCAGGATGACCAGCAGAAAGCCGATCAGGAACAGTTCTTTGAGCATGATCCGTTGGGCGCCGGGCGGCTTTCGAAGCGGCGGTGCCGCGTCAGTTCGGCGCGCGCCAGGCAAAGCCCGGCTCGCCGCGCTGCACCGCGTCGTCGGCGTCGAGGTCGTCGCGCGCCGACAGCTTCCAGAATGCGATTCCGAGCAGGATATGCGTGGTGAGGATGGCGATCGTGTCGATCATGGCCCTGCTCCCCTAGCGCGAAACCGGTTGACGCGGGCTTAAACATTGCGCGCCTAATGCGCGGCCGTGATCCGCGTTGTCCACATCCTCGACCATTCGCTGCCCGCGCAGTCGGGCTACACTTTTCGCACGCGCGCGATCCTCAAGGCGCAGCAGGCGCTTGGCTGGCACGTCACCGCGCTGACCGGGCGGCGACACCCGCTCAAAGGCCCGCCGCGCGAGGTGATCGACGGGATCGAGTTCGTTCGCACCCCTGCGCTTGGCCGGGCGCCGTTTCCTGCGCCGTTCGGCGAGGCAGAGGAGATCGCCGCGCTCTCCCGCCGCCTCGACGCGCTGGTGCGGGAGGAGGGGGCGGACATCCTCCACGCCCATTCGCCGGTGCTCGGCGCGCTCGCGACGTGGCCGGTGGCGAAGCGGCACAAGCTTCCGTGGCTCTACGAAATCCGCGCCTTTTGGGAGGATGCGGCGGTCGGCAACGGTACCGGAGTGGAGGGCGACGCCCGTTACCGCGCCACCCGCTGGCTCGAAACGCGCGCGGCCCACGCGGCCGATGCGGTCGCGGTGATCTGTGAAGGCTTACGCGGCGACCTGATCGCGCGCGGGATCGCGCCCGACAAGATCATGGTCTCCCCCAACGGCGTCGACCTGTCGCTGTTCGGAAAGCCGCCCGCGCCCGACGCAGCGTTGCGCTCGCAGCTGGAGCTCGACGGCGCGGACGTGATCGGCTTCGTCGGCAGCTTCTACGATTATGAGGGGATCGACCTCGCCATCGCCGCGATGCCGCAGATCGTCGCCGACAACCCCCGCGCCGCGCTGCTGCTGGTGGGCGGCGGGCCGATGGAGGCGGACCTCAAGGCGCAGGCGCAGGCAAGCCCCGCCGCCGACCGCATCCGCTTCGTCGGACGCGTGCCCCACGCGGAGGTGGAGCGATACTATGCGCTGGTCGACCTCACCCTTTACCCGCGCAAGGCGATGCGGCTGACCGAGCTGGTGACCCCGCTCAAGCCGCTGGAGGCGATGGCGCAAGGCAAGCTCGTCGCCGCCTCCGACATCGGCGGGCATCGCGAGCTGATTGCCGACGGGGAGACGGGCACGCTGTTCGCGCCCGACGATCCGGGGGCGATCGCCGCAGCGGTACGCGCGGTATTCGCTCGTCGCGCCGACTGGGACGCCCAACGCCGGCGGGCGCGCGCTTTCGTCGAGCGCGAGCGTAACTGGGCGTCAAACATTCGTCGTTACGAACCCGTTTATCAGCGGCTGCTCGCCAGTCGCGGCGGCGGCAAAGCCGTGCGCGTGCGCGCGGAGGCCAGATGAGCTATGGATAGGGCAATGGACGAGACTTTCCGCATTCGCCGCCACGCGGGCGCGCTGTTCGTGCCGGGGGGCACGCTGACGGTCGCGACGCTGCTCGCGCTGTCGCTGGCGGCAGTGGCGCTGCTCGTGCCCATCGCCTGGCTCGAGCGAATCGCCGCCCAAATCGGCCTGGTGCGCTGGATGCCCGACGCGGTGCCGCCGTTCGATCTGACCGAGCGGCTGGTGTTCGCGCTCGCGCTGGCGCCGCTGGGGGCGCTGCTCGGCTGGGCGCTGGCGCGCGCATTCCGGGTCGCCGACGATGGCGAAGGCTGGACGCGGCTGCTCGAGCGTGTGCGCGGCGTGAGCGTTACCGCCGACGAAGCCGACGCGCCGCGCATCAATCGCGCCGATCGCCACCCGGACGCTCCTGCGCGTCGCCCGCTCTCCCCCCTTCGCGACCTCGTGCCCCCGCGCGATGCCGACGCGTTCGACGCGGACGAACTGCTGCTCGATACGCCGGCGGACGTCGAAGCGGCTGAGCTCGCGGTGTTGGAGGCGACCACTCTCCCCGCGCCAAGCCTCTCCGATTGGGAGGCAGAAGTTCAGCCGCCGCCGCCCGAGCCAGCGCTACCGCAGGAAGCCGTCGAGGTCGACGATGCGCCCTGCAACGCGTCGGCGATAGAGGAGTTGGGCGAGCTCGAACCGACGCCGATCCCGCCCGTGAACGCGGACGAGGCGTTTGCGGCAGATGCTGATGACGTCCCGCTTGAGGTCGCTTCGGCAGCTCCTCCACTTAGCGAAACGGAGCTGGTGCGCACGCCACCGCCGCCGCCCGCATTCACGCGTGAACCCCGGTCAGCACCGCCGCCGATCGACTTGTCGGTGGAGCGACTGGATGCGCTGGTGGCGCGGCTGGAGCGTGGCGCCGCGCGCCGCGAGTCGGCGCTGGCGAGCGATGCGTCCACCCCCGACCCCGCCTCCAACGACCCCGAAGAGGCTGCGCTCCTCAACGACCCCGCCCTCGCCGCCGCGCTGCGCACGCTCCGCCGCATGAACGCCGCGGCCTAAGACGCTCCAGCGCCTCATCGCGCCCTCCTACATCCTCCGGCGCAGGCCGGGGCGTTGGCAGGCGAACGATAGCGCTAACCGCGCGAGACCGACGCGGAAGTTCAGGCAAAGTTCACACCAAAAACGTGGGAATTGCGCGGATCCTGCACGCTCCACTAGCGGCAGCATCGCGCCCGTTGCACGCGCCTCCTCAAGGCTCGCCCATGGCGTCGACGGTGAGCAGGTCGACGGTGACCTCCCCAGCCGCTGCGCCTTCGCCGCGCTGGACGCGGCAGTCGATCACCATCCCGCCGCGCAGCTCGATGTCCTGCGCGGTCAGGCGCGCGACGGCGGGGGGGGAGCGCGGCTTCCTTGGCGAGCGCGAAGCGGAGGCGGTGGCGGGCACCTTCGAACGTCGCGCTGAACCAGTCGCGCTCGGTCGCGTCGATCAGTTCGAGCGCGCCACCCCCGCGCAGCAACACCTCCGCGATGAGCCGCGGCGCGTTCGACCGCTGCCGCCGCTCACCTTCGCTAGTGGGGAGGACATCGTGGTGCGGACGGGGCGCGGCGGCGCGCAGGTTGAGTTCGGAAACGGGCGCTGGAGCGCGTCGGACAGGCTCGCGGCGCGGCTTTTCGGCAACCACCGGCACCCCCCGCGCACGCTGCTCGGCGATAAAGCCGCGGACCTTGTCGCGCACGCGTTGTGAGGGTTCGCGCCCGCCGCACAGGTCATCGACCAGCCGCGGATCGCCCACCGCCTCACGCCCGAAGCGGGTGCGTGCCATGCCGTGATCGCGCATGAATTGTTGGATCTGAAGTAGCAGCGGGCGTTCCTCGATCATCCGTCCATCCCTCACTTTGCCGGCGGCTCCACCCGCCTAGACTCGTTCGCGTGTGAGAACATTTGCGGAACAGAATCCAACATTGCAATGCGCGAGTAGGAAAAATCCTACAGCGCGTTGGGTCGGCTGGGGGAGCGGCTTATGCCCTTGCCGCTCCTGCGGTTGTCACCGTCCCTGACGAGTGGCACAGCCACGTCGATGTCGACCGCCCTTCTCGCCCTTCGCGCTCCCGCTGCCGCGCCGCGTGCGGGGGAGGCGCCGCCGACCGGGGAGCAACTATCCTCGACCCTCTCCGCCATCGCGACCGACACGCAGGCATGGTGGGCGACGCACCTTGACGACATCGCGCTCGCCGCTGCCCTCTCGGTGACGCTGTTTCTCGGCTTGCAATTGGCGCGTGCGCACGTTCGCCGGCTTGCCCGCAAGCATCGCGAACCTGACGGAGTGGTGGCGGTCGCTCTCGCCGTATTCGCCAAGACCAAGCCGTGGTTCATCGCCCTGGTCGCGCTGTGGCTGGCGATGCCGCTCGCCAACGCGCCCGATCGCGTGCGCGCGGTGGTCGGTTTCCTGTTCTCTGCGGTCGCGACGTTTCAGGTCGCCATCTGGCTGCGGTCGCTGATCATCAATTCGATCCGCGTGCGCGCGCGCAGCGGGGAGAGGGAGACGCTCAACAACGCGATGACGCTGATCAACGTGATCGTGACGGTGGTATTGTTCGCCATCGCCGGGATCGTGGTGCTCGGCAGCATGGGCATCGATGTGACCGCGCTGGTCGCGGGGCTCGGCATCGGCGGCATCGCCATCGGCCTTGCCGCCAAGGGCATATTCGAGGACCTTTTCTCCGCGCTGGCGATCATCTTCGACCGTCCGTTCCAGGTCGGCGACACGGTGAGTTACGGCCAGACCACCGGCACGGTCGAGCGCATCGGCCTCAAGACCACGCGGCTGCGCGCGCTGACCGGCGAGCATGTGGTGATCTCCAACCAGAAGCTGCTCGATCAGGAGGTGCGTAATCTCTCCGATCTTCAGCGACGGCGTTTCTCGATGCCGTTCGGAGTCAGCGACGCGACCCGCGCCGCCGACCTCGCGCGCGTGCCGGAGCTCGCTCGGGAAGCGGCGGAGCGTGCGGGCGCGGTGCTGGTGCGGTGCAGCTTCACCGGCTTTGGCGCGTCTTCCTTCGACCATGAATGGCTGATCGACGTGGCGGAGGGGGACATCGTCGCCGCCACCGCCGCCCGCCACCGCGCGGCGGTCGCGCTGGTGGAAATCCTCGCCCGCGAAGGGCTGAGCTTTTCGGTGCCGACCCAGCTCGCGCTGCACGCGCCGGTGGAGGGCGCCACTCCGACACCCGCCACACTCACCCCGTCCGCAGCCAAGGAGGCGAGCCAATGAACCGAGAGACCATCAGCGCGCAGGCGATGCAGCAGCGCGTCGGCCAGATCATCGGCACCAGCGACTGGATCACCGTCGACCAGGCGATGATTGACAAGTTCGCCGACGCGACCGGCGACCATCAGTTCATCCACGTCGATCAGGCCGCGGCGGCGATGACCCCCTTTGGCGGGACCATCGCACACGGCTTCCTCACCCTCTCGCTGTTCCCGGTGATGATGGCGCAGTCCGACGCCCCTCTGATCGAAGGGGTGAAGATGGGGATCAACTACGGCGGCAACAAAGTCCGTTTCCTGACCCCGGTGCGGTCGGGCAAGCGCGTGCGCGGGCACTTCAAGCTGCTCGACCTCACCGAAAAGCGCCCCGGCCAGTGGCAGCAGACGCTCGAACTGTCGGTCGAGATCGAGGGCGAGGAAAAGCCCGCGCTGATCGCCGAATGGATCACGCAGTTCTTCGTCTGACCACGCCGCGCCGGTTCCAACGAATCGGGCGCCAGGCCGCTCGCTAGCTCGGGCAGACCCTTCGCTCTCCGCGGACGCGGGCGGCGAAGCACTCGGCTCGTGCGCGGCTGCGTCGCTCGAAATCCTGCTGCGCACGCCGTTCGGCTGCGGCGGGCGACGGCAACGCTGCGGGAGGTGCGGGTTCGGCGCTATCGAGCTGCGCCGCCGGTGGCGGCTCACCGTTGTTTGCCCGGGAGCGGGGGGGGGTCCAACCCGCTGCCCGCCGCGTGGGCGCAGCAGCCGCATCGTCGGTCGCCGGGGCCGTGGCGGCAGCAGGCCCGCGTGGGACGGGAGCGCTGGCTGGCGCTGGTGGTCCCTGGGTCGGGGCCGCGGGCGGCGCCGCGGTAGCTTGCGCGGCACTGAGGGCGAGCAGAACTAGGGCTTCGAACATGCGCCCCGCCCTATCGGCCAACCTGGTCTGGCACATCCCCCATTTGGGGCGTATCCTGCGCCCCCGGCAGGCCACGTGCCCACGGCGGAGCGACACCCCCTAGCCAAGCCCTTCAGCCCCGCCTAAGCGCGCGCCGACATGCTGCGTCGCCTCTACGACTGGACCCTCGCCAAATCGTCGCATCCGCACGCCGTCTGGTGGCTGTTTGCGGTGGCGTTCCTCGAATCGAGCGTGTTCCCGATCCCGCCGCATCCGCTGCTCGGGCTGATGTGCCTCGCCGAACCGAAAAAGGCGCTGCGCTACGCGATGGTGTGCACCGTCGCGTCGGTGTTGGGCGGGCTGGTCGGCTATGCGATCGGCTATTTCCTCTACGAAAGCGTCGGCACCGCGATGCTCGACGCGCTGGGGCTGGCGCAGAGTTTTCCCGCGGCGGCGTGCATGCTGCGCACCTATGGCGCGGAGATCATCATCGCCAAGGGCGCGACGCCGATCCCGTTCAAGCTGATCACCATCACCGCAGGCTTCATCCAGCTCGACCTCGCCACCTTCATCTGGGCGAGCATCCTCAGCCGCGCGCTGCTGTTCTTTGGTGTGGGCGTGCTGTTCCGCCTGTTCGGCGCGCCGATCAAGGCGTTCATCGACAAATATCTCGGCTGGGTGACCGCCGGGTTCATCCTGCTGCTGGTCGGCGGCTTCGTCCTCGCCGGCATGCTCGAGGGGCCCGGGGGCAGCGCCGATCGCTGCGCGCATGCGGGTCAGCCGGCGGCGGTCAGCGCGCCCGCCGCGCGTTAGAACCGGGCCTATCGCGCGAACAGCATCGCGTCGTCGGCAAAGGCCTTGAACTCGAGCGCGTTGCCCGCGGGGTCGCGCAGAAACATCGTGCGCTGCTCCCCTGGCTGACCGGCGAAACGCGTGGTCGGCGGGATGCCGAAAGCGACCCCCGCCCCCTCCAGCCGCGCCGCGAGTGCATCGAAATCGGCGAGCGACAGCACCATCCCGAAGTGCGGGATCGGCACCTGATGGCCGTCGACCGGATTGGCCCCCGCATCGCGCCCCGCCCCCTCGACGCGATGGACGACGAGCTGGTGCCCGCGGAAATCGAAGTCGATCCACCGCTCCGACGACCGCCCCTCCGCACAGCCGAGCAGCGCGCCGTAAAAGTGCCGCGCGGCGGCAAGGTCATCGACCGGGATGGCGAGATGGAATGGGCGCAGAGTCATGCGGGCGGGAATAGCACGATCCTCTATCACGCGCGCTAGCCCTCATCATCACCCCACCACAACCCTCCCCTCGAAGGGGAGGTGGCCCGCGCAGCGGGTTGGGGGGTGTCGCCCTATCGTGGGAGCGGAGCGCTGGACGGAGACGTGCTCACCCCTCCGTCGCCTCTGGCGCAACCTCCCCTTGCAGGGGAGGGAATCCCTGCACCGCGTGACGTCTGGTTTGCTTGGCGAAGCGGGCAGGCGGTCGCTAAAGGGGCGGCGATGAAGCATTCCGACGTCGCAGCGCGCGAACCTGCCTCGACCCGCATGGCCGACCGCCTCTCTGCCGCCTGGGACGGCAGCGCGCGGCGGTGGTTGCCCTTGGCGCTGGGTGCGGCGGCGGCGCTGGGGTTTGCGCCCACCTACCTCGCCCCGCTGACCATCGCGGCGCTGGCGCTGCTGAGCATCGGCATCGCGCGCGCGCCCACGCTCGCGAGCGCATTCTGGCGCGGCTGGGGGTTCGGCGTCGGCGTCTTCACGATCGGCAATGGCTGGATTGCCACCGCCTTCACCTTCCAGTCGAACATGCCCGCGTGGCTGGGCTGGATCGCCGTGCCCGCGCTCGCGCTCTACCTCGCGGTCTGGCCGGGGTTCGCCGCGCTGTTCGCCCGCGCGCTGGTGGGGCGGAGCGAGCGCGTCACCCTCCCCTTCGCGCTCGTCTTCGGGGGCGCCTGGGCGCTGGGCGAATGGCTGCGCAGCTGGGTGTTCTCCGGCTTTGCATGGAACCCGATCGCCGCCATCGCCCCCGCCGCAGCCGCCCCTGCCGCGCTGGTCGGGAGCTACGGCCAGTCGGGGCTGATCGTGCTGCTGAGCGCCGCACTCGCGCTGCTGGCGTGGGATCGCCGCGCGGCGCTGACCACGCTGGCGGGAACGGCGGCGCTGTGGGGAGCCAGCGCGCTCACCCTCGCGCTACTGCCGATGACCGCGCCGGGGCCGCACGTGACCGTGGTCCAACCGCTGATCGAGCAGGGCGAGAAATGGGACCCCGCGGTGCGTGAGGCGAACATGGCGCGGCTGCTGCGCCAGAGCGGACGCCCCGCCGCGCTCCCCGCCGCCACGCCGCGGCTGCTGCTGTGGCCCGAAGCGGGCATCACCGACTATATCGAGAGCGGCTACCGGATCGATTATTACGACATCGCCCCGCAGTGGGCGCGCGCGGAGGCGACCGCCGCGCTCGGCCCAGCCGACTGGCTGCTGTCGGGCGCGCCGAGGCTGGAGGTCGACCGCAGCGGCACCCGCGTCATCGGCGCACGCAACGCGGTGTTCGCGCTGAGCCAGGGCGGACGACTTCACCCGCTGCGCTACGACAAGGCGCACCTCGTCCCCTATGGCGAATATCTGCCGATGCGAAGCGTGCTGGCGCCGCTCGGCCTCGCGCGACTGACCCCGGGCGACTTCGACTTCTGGCCGGGGTCGGGGCCACACACGCTCGCTTGGCCGCTGACCGGCGGGGTCGGCGTCGCGGTGTGCTACGAGATCATCTTCTCCGGCCGCGTGGTCGACCGAACGCACCGCCCGCGCTGGCTGTTCAACCCCAGCAATGACGCGTGGTTCGGCCCCGCCGGTCCGCCGCAACACCTCGCCCAGGCGCGGCTGCGCGCGATCGAGGAGGGGCTGCCGGTGATCCGCTCCACCCCCACCGGAATCAGCGCGGTGATCGACGCGAGCGGGCGCGTGCTGGCGAGCGTGCCGCTGGGTCGTGCGGGGCGCATCGACATGGCGGTGCCCGGCGCGCGTGCCCCCACGCCCTTCGCGCGGCTGGGCAATGTCCTGACGCTGCTGTTCGCCGCGGCGCTGCTGATCGGCGGAGCCATTGCATCGCGCCGACGGCGTCGCTAGGGCGCAGGTCACTTAAAGCAAACTTTATATGACGTGAGGCCTATGCGCTCGAACTACCTGTTCACCTCCGAATCGGTCTCGGAAGGTCATCCCGACAAGGTCGCGGACCAGATCAGCGATGCGATCGTCGACCTGTTTCTCGCCAAGGATCCGCAAGCGCGCGTGGCTTGCGAGACGCTCTGCACCACCGACCGCGTGGTCATCGCCGGCGAAATCCGCGGGGCGGGGATCATGAGCGGTGACCAGTGGGCCGACGGGGTCGAGGCAGAGGTCGAGGCCGCGGTGCGCCAGGTCGTGCGCGACATCGGCTACGAACAGGACCGGTTCCACTGGCAGACGTTCGAGTTCGCCAACCACCTTCACGGCCAGTCGGCAGAGATCGCGCAGGGCGTCGACATTGCCGAGAACAAGGACGAAGGCGCGGGCGACCAGGGCATCATGTTCGGTTTCGCCACCGACGAAACCCCCGAGCTGATGCCGGCGACGCTCTATTATTCGCACCTCATCCTCGAGGAGCTGGCGAAGGATCGTCATTCGGGCGCGGCGCCGTTCCTGGAGCCCGACGCAAAGAGCCAGGTGACGCTGCGCTTCGAGAATGGCTGCCCGGTCGCGGCGACGGCGATCGTCGTCTCCACCCAGCACAAGCCCGGCTATCACGATGGCGACAAGGGCGCGGAGCTGCACGATTATGTAAAGCAGGTGGTGGCGCGCGTGCTCCCCGCCGCATGGCTCAGCGACGAAACCGTCTACCACATCAACCCGACCGGCCGGTTCGAGATCGGCGGGCCCGACGGTGACACCGGGCTCACCGGGCGCAAGATCATCGTCGACACCTACGGCGGCGCGGCACCGCACGGCGGCGGCGCCTTTTCGGGCAAGGACCCGACCAAGGTCGACCGCTCCGCCGCCTATGCCGCGCGCTACCTCGCCAAGAACATCGTCGCGGCGGGGCTTGCCAAGCGCTGCACGATCCAGCTCGCCTACGCCATCGGCGTGTCGGAGCCGCTGTCGCTCTATGTCGACACGCACGGCACCGGCACGGTCGAGGACAGCGCGATCGAGGACGCGATCATGCGGCTCGAACTGCTCGGCGGCCTCACCCCGCGCGGCATCCGCGAAGGGCTGTCACTGAACCGTCCGATCTACCGCCAGACCGCGGCCTACGGCCATTTCGGCCGTAAGGCGCAGGGCGAAGCCTTCCCCTGGGAGCGCACCGACCTCGTCGACCGGCTGAAGACCGCGCTCAGCTGATCCGTCGGCCTCGCCCTCAGGCCACCGCGCGCTGGAACAGCTCGACCCGGTTCCGTCCCGCGTCCTTCGCGCGGTAAAGCGCGGCGTCGGAATTGCGCAGCAGCTCGTCGAGCGCGGTGAGTGGGGACTCGGCGTCGTGGCGGGCGACGCCGATGCTCGCCGTCACGGGGATCGCGCGTCCGTCGTGCACGATCTCGAGCGCGGCGATTTCTTCGCGTAGCTGCCGCGCGAGGCCCAGTCCGTCGCAGCCGCGCGGCACCAGCACCGCGAACTCCTCGCCCCCCATGCGCACGACGGTTCCGTCGTTGGTGTGCAGCGCGATTGCGCGTGCGACGCAACGCAGCACCTCATCCCCCGCCGCGTGGCCGTAGCGGTCGTTGATCGCCTTGAAATGGTCGAGGTCGATCATCACCACCGTGCCGATGCGCCCTTGTTGGTCGGCAATATCCTCCAGCGCGCGGCGGTTGGCGAGGCCGGTCAGCGCATCGCGATGGCTCCGATCGCGCGACCTCTGCGCAAGGTCGAAGGTGATGGCGACGGTCAGCAACAGCCCCTGGATCAGCCCCATCACCGCCACCAGGACGTAGAACAGGTTCCAGTAACTGGAGAACACCGGCGCCCGCGCGACCTCATTGCCCATGGTCGACAGCCTGAGCGTCAGCGCCCGGCCGAGGTAGGAGCTGATCGAGAGGAGAAAGGCGCCAAAGATGATGCGGTCGAGTGTTGTGCGGCGACACCGCCACAGCTGCCAAGCGACCGGGGCAAGCAACGCCGCCGCCGTCAGCGCGACGGCGATGATGCGGTGCTCCTTGGCGTCAAGCAAGGTCGTCGCGACGACGGCCACCGTGCCTGCCAGCACCGTCAGCAGCGCGATGCGGCGGTCGAAATGCGCGTGGTGGCGTGATAGGAACGCCTGGCTGACGACCAGAATCGAAGCCCAGTGAAGCGCGATAGCGAACAGGAACGCATGGTCCCACGGCGGCGGCACCACCCCGGGGCGCAGCATATCGACCGGAATGGCGACGACGATCAGCGCAAAGCCGATCGTCCCGATCCGCGCCACGGCGACACGCTCCGCCCGCCACGCGCCGAAAAAGATCAGCGCGAACACGGCGTACATCGCCGGCAGCAAATAAAAGAACGCTTGTGCCCTCATCCCTCAACCAAGGGATAACCGCTTTCAGTCGCCGCACCAGCCCCCGCCAGCCGATTTATTGCGGCGTGCGACGCGCTTTCGTCGCGGCGATAGCGGACTGCCGCAAAGCCGCGGGCTTACGCCGCTCCGGCGCCCGTGTTCCCTTCGTGCACCGTGACCTCCTCGGTCAGCGCGTCGAGCGTATGGGCGTCCTGTTCACGGAGCCAATTGTGCGCCTTGGTCGCGGCGATCGCGCCATGGCCCATCGCGACGCTGATCTGGTCGAGCCCGTCGACGATATCGCCGACGCAGTAGAGCCCGGGCACCTGCGTCTCGAACACCGCACCCGCCTCCACCTCCGCGCGGTCGTTTAGCGACAGCCCCAGCTCACCCGCCAGCCGGGTGCGGGGTGCCACGCCCAGCGCGGGGTAGACGACGTCGAACACCAGCGGATCGGGCACGCCTTTGAGGTGCACCTCCATGCAGTCGCTGGTTGCGACATAATGGTCGACCGGCGTGGCAACGACCTTGATCCCCGCCGCCGCCATTGCGCCGCGTTCGTCGGCGGTCATCTCGTGAAAGCGCTGAGGGACGACGGTGATGTCCGCGCTATATTGGCGCAGAAACAGCGCCTCGGCCGCGCCGCCGGTGTCGCAGCCGATCACCCCGATGCGCTTGTCGATATGCTCGAACCCGTCGCACACCGGGCAATAGCGCAGCACCGCCGCGCGAATCGCCGCTTCGTGAACGTCCTGCGGCATGTCGATCTGGTTGAGCCGGATACCCGTCGCGAGGATGAGCGTCCGCCCCCGATAGGTCGCGCCGTTGTCGTCGGTCAGTGTGAAGACCGCGCCATCATGCCGCGCGCTCGCGATATGGGTTTCGCAGAGCGTGGCGCCATATTGCTCCGCGTGGCAGCGCATGCGGTCGATGAGGTCGGGGCCCGCAACGCCCTCGTTGAAGCCGGGTGCATTGTGCGTGGTGGGAATGCGCAGCGCGCGCGCCTTGCCGTCGTGCAGCACCAGCGTCGAGCGGCGAAACCGCGCCATATAGAGCGCCGCGGAAAGTCCGCCCGGCCCAGCCCCGACAATCAAAGACTCGTAGATCATACTTGCATCGTCTCCGATGAAGCTGCCCCCGCCCGCGAGATGCGCGGACGGGGGCACCAAGGGTGCGAATCGGCCCGGATAGGGGGGTCAGGCCAGCATCCGCACCTTCGGTTCGCGATCCCAATGCCGCTTCGGCGCGACGCTGGCGAAGCTCTTGAGGTCGGTGACGCCCGCGTCCGGCTCCACGCCGGCCTTATCGAGCAGCGCCTTGGCGCCCGCATTGTGGCCGATCGTCTTGACGTGACCGAACGCGTCCATGACGAACTGAACCGCAGCGCCTTCCTTGGTGAGCATCGCGGCGCCTTCTTCGCTCAACACCACCGCAACGGCGTCGAACAGCACCGACGGCGACCCGGCGAGTTGCCCATCGGCCTTGAGGCTGCCGCCTTTGAGCTTCACCTCGCCGATCTTCGGCGCGACCAGGAACGGCGTGCCGCCATTGGCCTTGATCGCGGCGGTCAGCGCGTCGACGTCCTTCTTGTCCGACCCGTCGGCGATCAGGATGCCGATCAGCCGGCCCTTCATCACCGGGTCTCCCTGCTTGACGATCGACAGCGCGTCCGAGGTCGGCATGTCGAGCGTCGGGCGCGCCGCTTCGCTGGCCGGCGGCAGCGGCATGGCCAACCCGTCGGCTACACGCTGAGCGAGGCTTTCGTCGATGTTGCGCAGATTGGCCATCGTCCGCTCGCGCACCCGCTCGATCTCGCATTTCGACAGCTCGAACACGAGCGCCGAGGCGATATGCGCCTGCTCGATCGGCGTCTGCGATGCGTAGAACAGCCGCGCCTGGCTGTAGTGATCCGCGAAGGTTTCCGAGCGCACCCGCACCTTCGGCGTGGGGTCGTTATCCTCGCCATTCTCGGGGAACGTCCGAAACCCGTTCGGCACCGACCGCGGCCCCGGATCCTCGCCATTTTCGCCCAGCCCGTTGGGCTCGTAGGTGGCGCGGCCCTTGGGGACGAGCGTCTGCATCAGCCCGTCGCGCTGGAAATTGTTGAACGGACAGCGCGGTGCATTGACCGGGATCTGGTGGAAATTGGTCGTCCCCAGCCGCGACTTCTGTGTGTCGAGGTAGGAGAACAGCCGCCCCTGCAGCAGCGGGTCGTTGGAGAAATCGATCCCCGGCGGCACGTTCGACGGCAGGAACGCGACCTGCTCGGTCTCCGCGAAGAAATTATCGACGTTGCGGTCGAGAGTCATCGTGCCGATGAACTGGATCGGCACCTCCTCCTCCGGGATCAGCTTGCTCGCGTCGAGCACGTCGTAGGGCTGCTTCGCCGCCCAATCGAGGTCGATGACCTGGATGCCGAGGTCCCACTGCGGATAATCGCCGCGCTCGATCGCTTCCCACAGGTCGCGGCGGTGATAGTCGGGGTCGGCGCCCGAAATCTTGACCGCCTCGTCCCAGCAGGTTGACTGGGTACCGGCGCGAGGCTTCCAGTGGAACTTGACCAGCGTCCCTTCGCCCGCGTCGTTGACCAGCCGCCACGTGTGGACGCCAAAGCCCTGCATCGTGCGATACGACCGCGGCAGCGCAAAGTCGGACATCAGCCACATCACCATGTGGCTCGATTCGGGCATCAGCGAGATGAAGTCCCAGAAGGTATCGTGCGCGCTCGCGGCCTGCGGGAAGGCGCGGTCGGCCTCCGGCTTTACGCTGTGGACGAGGTCGGGGAACTTGATCGCGTCCTGGATGAAGAACACCGGCATGTTGTTGCCGACGAGGTCCCAGTTACCCTCGGTCGTGTACATCTTGACCGCAAAGCCGCGCACGTCGCGCGGGGTGTCCTTGCTGCCACGCTCCCCCGCGACCGTCGAAAATCGCGTGACGACTTCGGTGCGCGTGCCCTTTTTAAACACCGCCGCCTTGCTAAGCTTGCTGATGTCCGCGGTCGCCTCGAAAAAGCCCTTCGCCGCGGTGCCGCGCGCGTGGACGATCCGCTCAGGGATACGCTCGTGATCGAAGTGGAAGATCTTCTCGCGCAGGAGGAAATCTTCGAGCAGCGTCGGCCCGCGCACCCCGGCCTTTAGGCTGTTCTGATTGTCGCTGATGGGGTGGCCGTGATTGTCGGTCAGCGCCGGACCGCCGCGCTGATGCAGCTCTCCGCCCTGCCCGCGCTCAGCCTCGTTGAGGGGACCGCTCGGCTTCGGCGCGTTGGCGCTGGGGTCGATCGGCGGCTTCGGTCGCTGCGGCGACGAACTGCGGTTGCTCAAGTCGTGCAGCTGGTCGCCCATCGGATTTTCTTCGAACGGCATGCCGCCCTTCGGCCGCGCCCCGCCTGCCTTGTCCGCCTTTGCGTTCGCGGGCGCGCGGGTGTCGTTCTTGGCCATGGGGTCGTCTCCGTGGGTTTTGCCTTGCCGTCGGAAACGAACGCATGCGCGCATCGCTCCACGGTGTGAGGCAGCGAACTGCACAATATTTGTCATTTGCCCGAGCGCCCCGAGCGCTCTAATCGCCCGCGCGTGAACCCGGCCGAAGCCTCCGATCCGCTGCACCTCGGTCGCCTCTACGGCCGTGCGAAAGGCAAGCCCTTGCGTCCCGCGCAGGTCGAGCGGGTCGAGCGGCTGCTGCCCGTCGTCGCGGTGCCGCCCGAAGGCCAGCTCTCCGCCGTCACGCTGTTCGGCGACGACCGCCCGCTCCATTTCGAGATCGGGTTTGGTGGTGGCGAGCATCTTGCCGCGCGTGCGGATCTGCTGCCCGCTCACGGCTTTATCGGTGCCGAACCTTTCCTCAACGGCGTCGCGTCAGCGCTCGGCCATGTCGAGCCGACCGTCTCTCGCCCCGCGCTCGCCAACGTGCGGCTGCATCATGGCGACGCGCTGGAGGTACTCGACCGCATGCCCGACGGGGCGCTGAACTTCGTCTATCTGCTGCACCCCGACCCCTGGCCCAAGGCGCGCCACGCCAAGCGGCGGATGATGAACGACGGCCCGCTGCGCCTCATCGCCGCCAAGCTGCGCCGCGGCGGCGAGTTTCGCTTCTCAAGCGATCACCCGATTTACGTCGAGCATGCGCTGATGGTGATGCAGCGCCACCGCGATGCCTTCGAATGGCTGATCGACGATGCCGCCGCGATGCTCGAGCGCCCCGGCGGCTGGAGCGAAACCCGCTACGAAAGCAAGGCCCGTCGGATGGGCCACGAGGTATGGTACTTCCGCTATCGGCGGCGGTGAGGGGGCTTCTTACGATGCGCGCGCCCCCTCCCCGCATCATGCTGAATTCGTTTCAGCGTCCACCGCACCTGGCCCGAGATGAAACCGCAACAAGTTCAGGGTGACCCCACCACCCACGTCGCCCCGGACTTAATCCGGGGCCGGGGTTTCCTCGCAGCGGCGGACGTCATGGGAGTAAATCCCATGACGTCGATCAGGTTGGCGGCGGCGCCTGTCGGCCGGACTCCGGCGTCCGCTGCGCAGAGCGGCGAGTAGCTGCGCTACTCGCCTCGCCTTGTCAGAGCACCTCGAACAGGCCGGCTGCGCCCATGCCGCCGCCGACGCACATGGTGACGACGACGTGGCGTGCGCCGCGGCGTTTGCCTTCGATGAGGGCGTGGCCGACGCAGCGCGCGCCGGTCATGCCGTAGGGGTGCCCGATCGAGATGGAGCCGCCATTCACGTTGAGCATCTCGTCCGGAATGCCGAGCTTATCGCGGCAATAGATCACCTGCACCGCGAACGCCTCATTGAGCTCCCACAGCCCGATGTCGTCCATCTTGAGCCCGAACCGGTCGAGCAGCTTGGGGATCGCGTAGACCGGGCCGATGCCCATCTCGTCGGGCTCGGTCCCCGCCACCGCCATGCCGACATAGCGGCCGAGCGGGGTTAGGCCTTTGCGTGCCGCCACACCCGCTTCCATCAGCACGCTCGCCGAGCTGCCGTCGCTGAGCTGGCTGGCGTTACCTGCGGTGATCGTCGCGTCGGGGCCCATCACCGGCTGCAGCGCCTTCAGCCCCTCGAGCGTCGTTTCGGGGCGATTGCCCTCGTCCTTGGTCAGGCGAAGGTCCTTCTGGCTGACTTCGCCGGTCGCCTTGTCGGTGACGTTCATGGTTACGTCGACCGCGACGATCTCGTCGTCGAACTTGCCAGCGGCCTGCGCGGCGGCGGTGCGCTGCTGCGACTGGAGCGCATATTCGTCCATCGCATCGCGGCTGATGTTATAGCGCTTCGCCACCACTTCGGCGGTCTGTAGCATCGGCATGTAGATCGACTGGTGCATCGCCAGCAGCGACGGGTCGGGCTGCACGCGCATGTCCTTGGTTTGGACGAGGCTGATCGATTCCTGACCGCCCGCGACGACCACATCCATGCGATCGTGCACGATCTGCTTGGCGGCGGTGGCGATGCTCATTAGCCCCGACGAGCATTGGCGGTCGATGGTCATCCCGCTGACCGTGACGGGAAGCCCGCCGCGCAGCGCGACCTGCCGCGCGAGGTTGCCCGCCTGCGCCCCCTGCTGGAGCGCGCTGCCCCAGAGGACGTCGTCGACCTCTGCGCCTTCCACGCCGGCGCGCTTGACCGCTTCGCTGAGCGACAGGGCGCCGAGCGTCGCGCCCGGCGTCGCGTTGAAAGCGCCGCGATACGCACGGCCAATGGGCGTGCGCGCGGTGGAGACGATGACGGCATCGCGGCTCATGCTGGGATCCTTTGCGTCGCGAAAGTAGAGAGATGCACCGCTCTGCCGCGAACACTGTCCCCGCGCAAGCGGGCGTCAGGCGCCGCTACGGCAGCGCCGATGCTTGACGGTGCGGCTAGACGTGAGCGGCAGACAAGGTGGCGTGGGCCAGGCCAGTCGGAGCGAGTGAGCTGAGCATGGAGCTCCGCTTCAACGTGCCCGGGGGAGCTCGAGGCGATGGCGGCTAAACGCGGCACAGCGAACCACGCGCGATCCAGCCTTGGGTGAGGCGCGGGCAGTCAAAAAGAAAAGGGCGGCCCCGAAGGACCGCCCTCTCCTGGTTCCAGCTCTCGCCGGAAGTCGGCTTACATGCCCGAGTTCGGACCGTAGCTGACTTCGACGCGGCGGTTCTGGTCGTTGCGCACGCCGTCCGGAGTCGGAACGCGGTTGACCGTTTCGCCGAACGAACGGGTGGTGATCGCACCGGCCGAGACGCCACGCGACGACATGTACGACGCGACGTTGTTGGCACGACGCTGGGCAAGACCGACGTTGTACGTGGCCGAACCCGAACGGTCCGCGTGACCCGCAACCATCACCTGGGTGTTGTTGCAGTTCGCGTAGGCCGACACGGCGTTGTCGAGCGTTTGAGCCGCTTCAGCCGTGATGTTGTCGCGATCCCAATCGAAGAACACGATGTACGGCCCGTTGTTGCACGCGACCGGCGGCGGAGGCGGCGGAGGCGGCG
>CAKZIN010000077.1 GCA_936933955.1 uncultured Sphingopyxis sp.
CCGCCGCAGCGGCAGGCATCGCGCCCCCGCCTCCGCCGACCCCCGCGCGCACCAGCGATCGGCGCGGTCGCGACCGTCGCAGCGGCTCCGCCACCGGCGCCACCCCTGGCTTCAGCTTCGGCGGCTGACCGTAGTTATCGAGAGGAAGACGCCATGTCGCATCACTCCCAACGCCTGATCGCCGGGGCGGCTGTCGCGATCGCGCTTGCGCTCGGCGGCTGCGCGAGCAGCCCGGCTCTAACCAACCGCGGCCTTGAGTCCATTCACCAGCCGGTCGTGCGCTTTGAACATTTCGCGTTCGATGCGGACACGCGCGGGGGCGACCTGCCCCCGGCGGAAGCGGCGCGTCTGGCTGGCTGGTTCGAGGCGCTTGGGCTTCGCTACGGCGACCAGGTTGCGATCGACACCAACCGTGGTGACAGCGGATCGGCTGTGCGTGACGGCGTAGCCGCGGTTGCAGCGCGGCGCGGTGTCCTGCTTGCTCGCGAAGCGCCGCTCACTGCCGGAGCGGTATCGCCCGGCTTCACCCGAATCGTCCTCAGCCGAGCAACCGCGCGTGTCGATGGCTGTCCCAACTGGGGAGATCACGGAGCGCTCGGCGGCATCAACCGGACGTCGGCCAACTATGGCTGCGCCACCAACGCGAACCTTGCGGCGATGATCGCCGACCCGGCGGACCTGGTGCGGGGACAGAGCAGCAGCCGCAACGATCCGCTGACGAGCGCCCGGGCCATCAACGCCTATCGCAACGGCGCGTCCCCGGGCGGCGCAGGTGCGTCCGCGTCCGGCGGCGCCGGCGCCAGCAGAACCTCTACCGGCAGCTCGGGAGGCGGACAGTGAACGCACCCTTTCGCATGAGCACTCAGTCGCGCGAGGCATTCGCCGCCTATTTGTGCGACGACGCGTCGGCGGAAATCGTCCGACCGATTGTTTCTGACCTGGGTTGGGCTGTCGAGAGGGTCAACAAGGGCGGGCTACGCAACGCCGTTCAGTCGCTCTCCGTGAGCGCGAGCCCCTCCATCCTCCTCGTCGATCTGTCCGAATCGTCGGATCCGATCAACGATATCAACAGCCTTGCCGAGGTCTGTGAGCCCGGCACGGTCGTGATCGCGATGGGTCAGGTCAATGACGTCCGCCTGTTTCGCGACCTGATGGCGAGCGGGATTCACGACTACCTGCTAAAGCCCGTCTTCCCCGACCAGGTGCGTGATGTGCTGATGCAGGCGCAGGTCGCGCTGTCGGCGCCGCGCGGCAACGAGAGCGCCGAACGCGTCGATCACGTCGTCGCTGCGGTGGTCGGTGCACGGGGCGGCGTGGGCGCCTCCACACTCGCAACGTCGCTCGCCTGGCTCGCCGGCCACAACGAGAAGCGCAGCTCGGCGCTGCTCGATCTCGACGTGCATTTCGGGACGGGCGCACTGGGCCTCGATCTTGAGGCGGGGCGCGGGCTGATCGACGCGATCGACAACCCGACGCGCATCGACGGGCTTTTCATCGAGCGTGCGATGGTCCGGGCAAGCGAGCAGCTCGCCATCCTCAGCGCGGAGGCGCCGCTCAATCAGCCGCTGCTCAGCGACGGTGGGACATTCTTCCACCTGCGCGAGGAGATTTCGGCGGCTTTCCCGTTCACGGTAATCGACCTGCCGCGGCACATGATGATATCTTATCCGCACATGCTGCAGGATGTGCACCGGCTGGTTCTGGTCACTGAACTGACGCTGGCCGGGGCGCGTGACACGATTCGTCTTCTGTCGAACGCGAAGCAGCTGTGCCCCAACGCCAAGGTCATCGTCACCGCGAACAAGGTGCTTCCGACGCCGGAGATCAGCCGCAAGGATTTCGAGACCTCTATCGAACGGGCCATCGACATCGTCCTGCCCTTTGAGCCTAAGGTCGCCATCAAGGCGGCCAAGCTCGGCCGGTGTTTTGCTGACGCGGCGCGCGGGACCAAGCTCGCCGGCCCGCTCAACGCTCTCCTCGCCGCGACGCTCGCGGCTCCCGAGGGTGATGAGGATGGCGTGCAGGATCGCGGCAAGGCGAACAAAACGGGTGGTTCGCTGCTCAGCAAGCTGACGGCGCTCCCCTCCATGTCGAAAAAGCCGAAAGCCGCCTGAAGGCGCGCCATGGCTCCCTTCGATCGTCAAAGCCCTCGGGCAGGTTAGGACCGGACGATGGACTTCAGTTTCCTGCTCATCGCCTTGATCCTGGTGCCTGCGACCGTCGGGATCGCGATGTTCGCCAACACGCCCAATCCCGAGCGGATTGGGCGTCAGCGCCTCGTCAAGATGCGGAGCCGTGTCGCACCGTCGGGGGAAGACGTTCTCGCCGCGCAGATGCGACGGACGATCGCCGCCCGGCTTCCGTCCAAGGACGCGAGCATCGTTCGGCTCATCCCCAACCCCGAACGCATCGCGCTGCGCCTGCGTCGCACGGGCAAAAGCTGGACGCTTTCCAATTACGTCTTGATGAGCGCCGGGCTCACTGTCGTCGCCATCGGCATTTTCGCGCTTCAGGGCGTGCCGTTCCTGCTGACGTTGTTTCTGGCACTGCTGGTCGGCGTCGGTCTTCCGCACATGTATATCGGTCGCCTCATCAAGAAGCGGCAGCGCCAGTTTATCGAGCGCTTTCCCGACGCGACCGACCTCCTGGTGCGCGGACTGCGTTCGGGGCTTCCCATCAGTGAAACGCTCGGCGCGGTGGCGCTGGAGATACCCGGCCCGGTCGGTGTCGAATTCAAGCAGGTGATCGAACGCGTGCGGATTGGCAAGACGATGGAGCAGGCGCTTCAGGAGACGGCCGACGTCATCGATCTGCCCGAGTTCCAGTTTTTCGTCATCACCCTCGCCATCCAGCGGGAGACGGGTGGCAACCTTGCGGAAACACTCGGCAATCTGAGCGAGGTGCTGCGCAAACGGGCGCAGATGAAGCTGAAGGTCAAGGCGCTGTCGTCGGAAGCGAAGGCCTCGGCCTGGATCGTCGGCTGCCTGCCGTTCGCGGTTTTCATCCTGATGTACCTCTCCAGCCCCGAATATGTGTCCGCCTTCCTGCCCTGGACGGCGCAGTATGATCAGCGAGTGATGCTCGCCGGTCTTGGCGGACTGGTGTGGATGAGCATCGGCGTCTTCATGATGTCCAAAATGATCAGCTTCGAGATCTGAGGGAGGCAAGCGCAGCCATGACTTCGCCCGCTCCGGCCCCCCTGATGATCCTCGGCATCGACGTCGTCTGGACGGCGACCCTGCTCGCCGGTGTCGGCGTCATGGCGATGCTATTCGCTATCTATCAGGTCGCCACAGTCCGCGATCCGATGACCAAGCGGGTCAAGGCGCTCAACGAACGCCGCGAACAGCTGAAGGCGGGCATCACCGCCTCGACCGCGAAGAGGCGCGCCAAACTTGTGCGCAAGAACGCCACCACCAATCGGATGCGTGACGTTCTGAGTCGGCTCAAAGTCCTGCAAGACAGCCAGCTCAAGGATGTGCAGCAGCGGCTGGCACAGGCGGGCATCCGTCAGAAGGAGCTCGCCTTCGCGATCATTTTCCTGCGCATGGTTCTGCCGATCATCGTCGGGCTGACCATGGGCACGCTGGTTTACGTGGTCGACTATTTCCCGACCTTTGGCTTCCTCAAGAAATTCGGCGCGTTCGCGGTTCCGCTGATCCTGGCATACAAAGCGCCTGATCTGTGGCTCAACAACAAGCGCACCAAGCGCACCGACGGGATCCGCAAGGGCCTCCCCGACGCGCTCGACCTGCTGGTGATCTGCGCAGAAGCGGGCCTCACCGTCGACGCTGGCTTTGCGCGCGTCAGCCGCGAGCTGGGCAAGGCTTACCCCGACCTGGGCGAGGAATTCGCGCTTACGTCAATCGAGCTGGGCTTCCTCACCGAACGTCGCCAGGCGCTCGACAATCTCGCCTATCGCGTGAACCTGGAGGCGGTGAAGGGCGTGGTGACGACCCTCATCCAGACCGAGAAATACGGCACGCCGTTGGCCTCAGCTTTGCGCGTTCTGTCGGCAGAATTCCGAAACGAGCGCATGATGCGGGCGGAGGAAAAGGCAGCACGACTGCCGGCGATCATGACCGTGCCGCTGATCCTGTTCATTCTGCCGGTGTTGTTCGTCGTGATCCTCGGCCCGGCTGGCTGCCGCATTGGCGACACGCTGAGCAAATAGTGAAGCCGTGAGGCGCGGGGTGGTCACTCCACTCCGCGCTTGCGGATCTGCTCCTCCAGAACATCGGCCGCGGCGGTCAGCCGCTCCAGCGTCGAGGTGAGCGCCTCGCGCTCCGCTGGCTCGAGGCAGCTTATGAGCTCCGCTTCCAGCGACAGCGCTATGGGCGCAATGTCACGGTAAAGCGCCTCGCCTTCCTCGGTTAGCGCGATGAGGTGCGAGCGCCGGTCACCTTCGCGGTTTTCACGCCGCATCAGCCCGCGCGCTACCATCGCTGCCGATGCTCGGCTGACCGTAACCTTGTCCATCCGGGTCCGGCCGACGAGATCGCGCTGCGAACGCGGACCGCCCTCCCCCAGCACCGCCATCAGCCGCCATTGCGGCACGTTAATCCCAAAGCGCCGCTCGTAATGGCGCGCGATCCGCTCCGACACCGCGTTCGACGCGATCGAAAGCTGGTAGGGGATAAAATCGTCGAGCCGGAGCACGGTCGCCGCCATCGCCTCAATGCTCCTCGGGTTTGACGCGCTCGGGCGCCGCCGCCGCGAACGCGTCGAGCGCGCACGCCGCGGCATCGGCCGCAACCAGCGCCGGGTAGGGGGTGAGGTCCACGTCGAACCGGCGCGCATTGTACATCTGCGGCACCAGAAACAGGTCGGCCACGTCGGGCGTGGCCCCGCCGAGATACGGCCCCTCCGCCGTCGCGGCCATCACCTCGAGCGCCGCAAACCCTTCGCTGATCCAGTGCCGGATCCAGCGGTCGCGAATATCTTCGCGCAAGCCGAGGTCACTCGTCAGATACTTCAGTACGCGCAGGTTGTTGAGCGGGTGGATGTCGCACCCGATCGCCATCGCCATGGCGATGCTGCGCGCGCGTTTCGTCGGCTCCTCGGGGATCAGCCGGGGTTCCGGATGGGCGCGGTCGAGCCAGTCGATGATCGCAAAGCTTTGCGTCACCACCGCCTCCCCTGCCTCGAGCGCGGGGACGAACCCTTGGGGATTGAGCGCGCGGTAGGCGTCGCTCTTCTGCTCACCGGCGAGCAGGCTCGTGGGCGCCGCGGTATAAGGCACGCCCTTCAGGTTGAGCGCGATCCGAACCCGGTAGCTGGCCGAGGAGCGGAAATAGTCATGAAGAACCAGCTCCTCGGTCATGCTGCTGCTCCCAATTAGGCGACGGTCGCCTTGACGATCTTGCCGGGCGCACGCGGCGGCTCGCCCTTGGGCAGCGCATCGACATGCTCCATGCCGCTCTCGACTTGGCCCCACACGGTGTATTGCTTGTCGAGGAAGCGCGCGTCGTCGAAGCAGATGAAGAATTGGCTGTTCGCGCTGTTCGGCGCCGACGTACGGGCCATCGAGCAGGTGCCGCGGACGTGCGGCTCGGCGTTGAACTCGGCCTTGAGGTCGGGGAGCTTCGACCCGCCCGAGCCGGTCCCGGTCGGATCCCCACCCTGCGCCATGAAGCCGGGAATCACGCGGTGGAACACGACGCCATCGTAAAAGCCGTCCTGCGCGAGGCTGGTGATGCGCTCAACGTGGCCGGGCGCAAGGTCGGGGCGCAGGCGAATGACGACATCCCCGGTCTGCCCGTTGCCGGTATCGAGGGTGAGGGTCAGCGTGTTCGCAGTCATCGGAAAGCCTTTCAAAGGGGGGCGTTGCCATGCGCTATAATCAGATAAGCCGGCGGCGTCACGGACTTGCGATTTTGCGCTGGCTCGCTATGGGGAGCCGCGACGGGGCGGCGTGGTCATCCACGCGCGCCCCGTTTCACATGACCCGACGACAGCCGGAGGGGCGTGCGCATCCCGCGCCGTCAGCGATCGGCCAAATGTAAGGAAAGCCACATGGCTCATTATGAGCATGTCTTCCTCGCGCGTCAGGATCTCACGCAGGCGCAGGTCGATGCCCTGGCGGAGAGCGCGACGAAGATTATCGAGGAGAATGAAGGTTCGGTAGTTCGCACCGAAACCTGGGGCCTCAAGCAACTCGCCTATCGTATCGCGAAGAACCGCAAGGCGCACTTCGTTATGCTGGCGATCGACGCGCCCGGCGCGACCGTGACCGAGCTTGAGCGTCAGTCCTCGATCAACGAAGACATCATCCGTTTCCTCACCATCCGCGTCGACGAGCACGAAAACGGCCCGTCCGCGATGATGCGCAAGGGTGACCGCGCGGGCCGCGGACGCCGTGAGCGCGATGGTGACGAGCCGCGCCGCGAACGCGACGGCGACGAAGCTCGGGGAGAATAATCCATGGCACGCCCGTTTTTCCGCCGCCGCAAGACCTGCCCCTTCTCGACGAAGGACGCACCGCGCATCGATTACAAGGACGTCCGTCTGCTGTCGGGCTTCCTGTCGGAGCGTGGCAAGATCATGCCCAGCCGCATCACCGCGGTGTCCACCAAGAAGCAGCGTGAGCTGGCCCGCGCGATCAAGCGCGCGCGTCACATCGGCCTGCTTCCCTACCTCGTGAAGTAAGGAGCGGGTCCATGGAAATCATCCTGCTCGAACGTATCGAGAAGCTCGGCGGCATCGGCGATGTCGTGAACGTCAAGGACGGCTACGCGCGCAACTTCCTTCTTCCCAACAAGAAGGCGCTGCGCTCGAACGAGGCCAACAAGAAGGTGTTCGAAGCCAACCGCGCGCGGATCGAGGCGGACAACGCCGCTCGCCGTGACGACGCGTCGAAGCTCGCCGAAAAGGTGGAAGGCACGCAGGTCGTGCTCATCCGCCAGTCGTCGAACGCCGGCCAGCTGTACGGTTCGGTCAGCGTGCGCGACATTGTCGAAGCGCTCGCCGCGGAGGGTCACGACCACGTTACCCGTGCGATGGTTGTGCTCGAACGTCCGATCAAGACCATCGGCATGTACGACGTGCGCGTGAACTTGCACCCGGAGGTCGCCTCGACCGTCCAGGTCAACGTCGCCCGCTCGCCGGAAGAGGCCGAGAAGCAGGCCCAGGGCATCAACGTGCTCGAAGAACAGTTCGCCGAAGCAGCCGCTGAAGAGCAGGCTGCGGCCAGCGAATTCCTTGAAGTGCAGGCTGAGGCCAGCGCCGAACAGGACGACGCCGCCGCCTGACGCGCGAGCAACGCTTAAGAAAGAGGCCGCGCAGATCACCTGCGCGGCCTTTCTTATGGGCGCTGCGAACCAACCGTCGACACGCGAGATCCCACCCGATCTCAGGTAGCCGCAGTGCAAATACGCGATCGACGTTCTCGCACCGGCTAGCCACGAAACGCCGAGCGGAGCGGCGCCAGATCAGTGGGTCGCGGGCTGGTACTGCTCCACTGTCTCGCGAAGCAATGCGACCAGTCGGTCAACATCGTTCTCCGCGATAGCATTTTCGATCGCGGCGAGTTGCGGAGCGAGCTGCTCCATCGGCACCATCAGCTCATTCGCCTTCATGATGCGCTCGTGCGGAGTGGGCTCCGGATTGTCCCCGATGAGCAGCTCTTCGTAGAGCTTCTCTCCTGGACGCAGCCCGGTGACGCGAATCTCGATGTCCCCGTCGGGCGTATGCTCGTCGCGTAGCCGCAGTCCCGACAGTTCGATCATGCGCTCGGCAAGGTCGCGGATGCGGACAGGCTCGCCCATATCGAGCACGAACACCTCACCCCCCTGCGCCATCGCGCCCGCCTGGACAACGAGCTCGGCCGCTTCGGGAATGGTCATGAAGTAGCGGGTAATGCCGTTGTCCGTCAGCGTGATGGGGCCACCATGCTTGATCTGCTCGCGGAACAGGGGGATGACCGACCCGCTCGAGCCCAGCACGTTGCCGAAACGAACCATCGAGAAGATCGTCCCGCCCGCTCCCTGTTCGGCGGCCATCGCCTGAAGGATCAGCTCGGCCAGCCGCTTGCTCGCGCCCATCACGTTGGTCGGCCGCACGGCTTTGTCCGTCGAGATAAGGATGAAGCGTTCGACACCCGCCTCTCGCGCGATCGTCGCGATGATGCGGGTGCCGATTGCGTTGTTGAGGAGACCGGCGACGACGTTCGCCTCGACCAGCGGAACATGCTTGAACGCCGCCGCGTGGAACAGGGTATGCGGCTTTTCCGCGGCGAGGATTGCTCGCATCCGCGCCGCGTCCGTGACCGACGCCAGCCGTGGAACGATCACCGGGGTGCTGGCATCATCGCGCCGCCGCAACAGATCGCGTTCGATCTCGTAAAGGTTGAACTCGCTCGAATCGACGATCACAAGCCGAGCCGCGCCTTCCGCCAGCGCCTGCCGCGAAAGCGCAGACCCGATCGAGCCCCCTGCCCCGGTTATTAGCACCGTCTTGCCCCGGATCGACCGGCCGAGCAGCTCCGGGTCCGGCGCGACGGGATCGCGTCCGAGCAAGTCCTCGATCTCCACCTCGCGCAGGTCGCCGATGGTGATGCGGCCGTGGACGATGTCGTGGAGGCCGGGGAGCGTTCGAACGGTGACGCCGGTTGGGCGAATCTTGTCGGTAATCTCTTGCCGACGCCTGCGAGAGACGGATGGCAGCGCCAGGATCACGTCGCTGATGTCGTTCTCGACGATCTTTCGAGAGATCTGCTCGCTGTCGAAAATCGGCACGCCGGCCAGGATTCGGCCGTGTAGGGTCGGATCGTCATCGACGAAGCACACCACCCGCGTGCGCCCGTCACGCTCCATCGCCCCTGCCACCTGACGCCCTGCATCCCCGGCGCCGTAAATCATCATCCGATGCGATGGCCCCTCACGCGGCCCGATGATCGCGCGCGAGGGAGACAAATACTGCCTCGCCAGCGCCCTCGAGGTGATCAGCAGCAGGAACAGAACGATCGGCTGTATCAGCCCGAGCGTGCGCGGAACCCCGTGAAAGCCGACGACGGTAAACAGCGCCACCGACAGTGCGGCGTAACCTGCGACAGCACGCGCCATGTCAAACATCGACGACCAGCCGCTGTAGCGGATGATCGCGCGGTAGAGCCCACCGAAATGCAGGGCGATCGGCGCATAGATCGGCGCCACGACAAACGGGAGCCACTGGCTTCCCTGCGGGCGAACCCACTCCCCCAACCGAAGGTAGTAGGCGATCGCAACGCTCAGCACGCACGATGCAATGTCGATCGCCAGCACCAAGCTCAGCTTGATACGCCTAGGGAGCTGAATCAGGCCCGCGCCGCGTGTCGTGCCCATGGGGATCCCTGCTCGGCCGCCACCGGGACGGAAACCTCCGCCCCGTGCCAACCTTCGCCCGAAAGCTTATTCGTACTCGCCAACCCCGGCGGTGGGACGCGGCGGAGCGGCAGCGGTCACGCGCAGGGCTTCGGCCGAACGCGCGATGTTGCCGATCTCATCCGGCGAATCATCGTCGTCGAGCAGAACCTTCTGGTGGCCGCCAATCAGCGCGGCCTCCATGTCGTCCGGACGCACCGTTTCTTCGGCGATTTCACGGAGGGCAACCACCGGATTCTTATCGCGATCGCGGTCGATGGTGAGCTCCGAACCGCCGGAAATGTCACGTGCGCGCTGTGCCGCGAACAGGACGAGGTTGAAGCGGTTCGGGATTTTGTCGACGCAATCTTCGACCGTCACGCGCGCCATGCGGCGGTGCTCCTTGAAACTATGCCGTTCGGAAAGGAGCGCCGAATATGCCGCACGCGTCCCAAAGTCAACGAATTCCGCCCTATGGTGGGCACCGGCCCTCGCTTATTTGTGCGCCCAAAAGAGGTAGCAGGGGGGCACGTTTATCCACTCAAAGCCGTCGTCGATCGACCCGAAACTGGCGAGATAGTCGCGCGCCTTGCGCCGAAATTGATAGACCAGGAAAGTGCCACCGGGCCGAAGCACGCGGTGCGTCGCTTCCGCGATTGCCGGACCCACGCCTTCGGGCAACGTCGAGAATGGGAGGCCCGAAATCACCTGGTCCGCCGCGTCGAAGCCGTGCGCTTCCACAATCGCCTCAACATCCGCTGCCGACCCGTGCACGGGCAGAAAGCGACTGTCGGCGATCTCGCGCCGGAGATAGCGAATGAAATCCTCGTTGGTGTCGATCGCGATCAGCGCCGCGTCGCCGCGAAGCCGGTCGAGGATCGGACGCGAGAAAGTGCCGACGCCGGGGCCATATTCGACGAACAGCTTCACCTCGTCCCACGGCACGCGAGAGAGCATGTGGTCGATAAGCTGAGGCGAGGAGGGGATGATCGACCCGACCATCACCGGATGCTTCACAAAGCCTTTGAGGAACATGCCCCACGGCCCCATCGCGCGCACCAATCGATCCAATCCGCGCGCGGGCAGACGCTCCTCCGTTCGAAGCATGGTCGGCGCACATCCTTGCCTGAGGAGCGCAATCGTGGCGCCCGGGGGAAGCGGTTGCCTTTACAGAAAGGTCGCGTCGTTTCAACCGGGCCTCGCCATCACGCGCTGCCGGAGAGCCGAGCCCCCTTTGCCGCAGCCACGCTTTGCGGTAGTCGCCGCGGCGAACCGTTCCTCCCGCGAAAGCGCCCTTCCCTGCTGCGCAAGCTCTCCTGGACCGCGATCGATCGCTACATCGCCCGCCTCATCGCGGCCCCGCTAGCCGGGACGATGCTGCTCGCCGCGATGCTGCTGGTGCTCGACCGCATGCTGCGGCTGTTCGATTTTGTGGCGACCGAAGGGGGACCGGTCAGCGTCGTCTGGCGAATGCTCGCCAACCTCCTCCCGGAATATCTGAGCCTCGGCATCCCGATCGGGCTGACCATGGGGATACTGTTAGCATTCCGAAAGCTCGCGACATCGAGCGAGCTCGACACCATGCGCGCAGTTGGTCTCGGCTACACGCAGCTTCTGAAAGCGCCCTACGCCTATGCGCTGGCGCTCGCCGCGATCAACCTCGCCATCGTCGGCTTCGTGCAGCCGGTCGCCAAATATGCTTATGAGGGACTGCGCTACGAGCTTCGAACGGGCGCGCTCGGGGCTTCGATCAAGGTCGGCGAGTTCGTCCGCATGGGCGACCGCTTGACGCTGCGGGTCGAGCGGAGCGAAAATGACGGGCAAAAGCTCAGCGGCATTTTCGCGCGGGTGCGGCTTGGGAGCGGGCAGAGCGTCGCAGCAAGCGCGTCGAGCGGCCGGTTCCTGGCGAGCGCAGATCGCAACAGCATCGTCCTTCGCCTGACCGACGGCATGCTAGTGCATGACGGGCCGGGTTTCACCACGCCCCGCACGCTCACCTTCTCAAGTCATGACTTCCCGATCGACCTTCCTCAAAGCGAGCGCTTCCGAACCCGTGGCGAGGGCGATCAGGAGTTGACGCTGCCCGAGCTGGTGCGCGTCGGCGGCGACGAACGCACGCCCGATGCGCAGCGGCTGGTGGCTCAAGCCAACTTCCATTTCCGGCTGGTCGAGGTCGCGGCGATGTTCGTCCTGCCGCTGCTGGCCATCGCGCTCGCCGTCCCGCCGAAGCGTTCGACTTCCGCGCTCGGCGTGTTCCTCGCGATCATCCTGCTCGTCGCGCAGCACAAGGTGAACGAATATACCGCGAGCGTTGCTGCGCTGGGGCTGGTCGACGCGGCGCTCGCGCTGTGGGCGCCATTCGTGGCCTTTACGTTGTTCTATGGCTGGATGTTCTACACCCTCGCCTACAAGCCCGGGGGCCAGCCCATCGGCGCTCTGGAGCGTGTGTTCGCCGGGCTTGGCGCGCGGGTTCGTCGCTGGCGGAAGCGGCGGGCGCCGGCATGAACTTCCTGCGCTTTTTCCCCTCGCGCCGTATCGCCTGGTACATGGCCAAGCTGTTCCTGACACGCAGCTTTGCCATTCTGGCGATGCTGGTGCTGGTGCTGCAAACGCTCGACCTCCTAACCGAGAGCGCAAAAATCCTCGCCACGCCGGGCAATGGCGATGCGGAGATATGGCGTTACGTTACGCTGCGCACGCCGCAGATCGTCGCGACCTTTCTGCCCTTTTCCGTCTTGCTCGGCACATTGCTGACGCTGGTCACACTCAACCAGAACAGCGAGGTGACTGCCATGAAGGCCGGAGGCATGTCGGCGCACCAAATCCTTGCGCCGCTGTTCCTCGCCGCGCTGTTCGTCGCGGGGCTAAGCTTTGCGTTCAACGACCGCGTCGTCGCTCCGGCGAGCGGAACGCTGACTGCATGGGAGCGCGTCGAGTTTCGCGATCTGCCGCGCGATACCAGCGTGCGCAGCAATCTGTGGGTGCGCAGCGGCGACACGTTGATCGCTGCCGATTTCACCGAGGGTGTCGGTGCGAACTTCCGCGCGAGCGGTGTCAGCCTGTACCAGCGCGAGGGCGACCGGGTCTCCTCGATCCTCACTGCTCGCAGCGCGCGGATGGTAGCGCCGGGTCGGTGGGAGTTCACAGATGCGCGGCGCTTTGACCCTGTCAGCGGGCGGGTCGACACGCTCGGCACTGTGACCATGCCGTTCGACATGACGCCGGAGCGGCTGACGCTGGAAGCGGTCGATGGCGAAGCACTGGGCGCCGCTGACCTGAAGCGCGCGATCGCGGCGCTCGACGCCGCCGGACGTCCGACTCAGGAGCTCAAGACCGCGCTGCAGGCCAAGTTCGCCGGTCCGCTGTCGGCGATCCTGATGCCTCTGCTTGGGGCGATCGCAGGCATGGGGCTTGCTCGCTCGGGAAAGACGCTGGTGCGGGCCGCGATCGGGATGGCGCTTGGTTTCGGTTACTTCGTGGCGAGCAACTTCGGTATCGCGATGGGCAACCTCGGCGCCTATCCGCCTTGGCTCGCTGCGTGGGGGCCGTTCCTTCTCTTCGCGATGATCGGCGAGCTGGTGCTGCTGCGCAGCGAAGAGTGATCCGTCACCGCCGCCGGGGCTCGGTGCGGTAACTGCGAACCGGCGCGGTCACCAGCCGAGTCACCAGCCCCGGCAGCCCCGGGTAGTTGGCGAGGTGATATTTGCTTTCGACACCCAGCGCCGCCTTGAGCCGGCGATGCGCTTCGCCCAGCCCATGATAGGGAACGCCCGGAAGCAGGTGATGCAGAGCGTGATAGCGCAGCCCCACCGGCGCCCACACCGCGGGGAGAAGTGCGGGAGGCGGCACGTTGACGCTATCGAGATATTGCTCGGTGACGCTCATCACCTCGCCGTCATTATCCCACAAATGCGCGACGAGTGTGCGAACCTGGTTGAGCACCAGCGACCCCGAGACGATTCCGAGCGCGATCAGGAACGCGCCAAGCGGGATGAGGCCGGTCGCCACGGCGCCGATCAGGAACATCGCCCACAGGCTCGCAAGCGTTTCCAGCACGACCCACTCGCGCTTCGCGGTTCCCTCCGCCGGGCGGCGGCGGAAGTCGGGGTTGATCACCAGCCCGGAGTAACGCTCGACCACCAGCTTGCGGAGCGGCGGCACGGCCAGCGACAGCGGCGACAGGATACCGTACCGCACCAGAAGTGCGAGCGGCCCCAATGCCGACACGACCACGAAAAGCGGCACCGTCCAAGGCTTCATCCGCGCTAAGGGAAGATATTCAGGGTCCTCGATCGTCCCGTAGCGGGTCTTGGCGTGGTGGAGGTTGTGAATCCCCTCGTACATAAAGGACGGGATCAAGAGCGGAATCCCGACGACAAGGTTATAGCCCCACCAGAAGCCCGGCACCTGCGCGCGCTTCATGTGCGTGATCTCGTGGATGAAGCTCCCGGCGCGATAGAGTGCGAGGATCGACACGAACGCGGCAAAGATCGCCAGCGGAATATTGTCGACCAGCATCGCGGCAGCCATCGCGCCGTAGCCGATCGCTGCCGAGCCCAGAAAATCTGCCCAGTAGATCGACGGCTTAGCGACATTCAGGTCGCGCGTCAGCTCCGCCGCCTTCCGCAGCATCTCCCTATCTTCGGGGGCGCGGCTGGGGCGCGAGGATGGGTGCGTCTCCACGCCCGCCGCATCCGCATCCTTTACCGCTTCTTCCACGCCGGGGATCATCGCCCCGCCCATCGTCGAACTCATCGTCACTTACGTCCTCGGTGAACCTTCACCCGCTTGAAGCAGCGCTGGCAGGCGCCTACCCCGGCAGGTGTCAGGTCGTCGGGAGATCATATAGGATGGATGCGCGCGGAATCGAGATCAGACGCGTGTCGACCGCGCTCGACCGGCGGGAGTTCATCGACCTCGCCTACCGCCTCAACCGCGGCGACCCCAATTGGGTGCCTCCGCTGCGCGATGAGGTGAAGGGGCTGCTCGACGAGCGCAAGAACCCCTGGTTCCAGCACGGGCGCGCGGAACTGTTGCTCGCACGTCGCAATGGCCGCCCCGTCGGTCGCATCAGCGCGCACATCGACGACCTCGCACTCGCGCAGCCGGCCGAGCAGGGAATGGGCGCAGGGACCGGCAACTTCGGGCTGTTCGAAGCGGAGGATGAGGCTGTCGCTGCCGCGCTGATCGGCGCGGCGGAGGACTGGTTGCGCAGCCAGGGCATGACACGCGCGCTCGGACCGCTGTCGCTGTCGATCTGGGATGAGCCGGGGCTGCTTACCTTCGGTCACGATCATCCACCGACGATCATGATGGGACACAATCGCCCGCATTATCAGCAGTGGATCGAGGGCGCCGGCTATCGGCAAGCCAAGCTCCTCCACACCTGGGAAGTCGGCATCACGAACCCCTTCCCCGAACTGGTGCAGCGCATCGTCGCCAGCGGGGAGCGCAGCTCCAGGATACGCGTCCGCACTGTGGACAAGAGCCGGTTCGAACAGGAAGCGGCGCTGATCCTCGGCATCCTCAACGATGCGTGGTCGTCCAACTGGGGCTTTGTGCCGCTGACCGATGCCGAGATCGCCTACGTCGGCAAGAAGCTCAAACCCATCGTGTTCGAAGACCTGATCCGCGTTGCTGAGGTCGAGGGCGAGCCCGTCGCGTTCATGATCGTGCTGCCCGATATCAACGAAAAGCTGCGCGGATTCGACGGCTCGTTGCTGCCTTTCAACTGGGCACGGCTCCTGTGGTGGCTGCGCGCGCCCAAGGTGCGGACCATGCGCGTGCCGCTGATGGGCGTCGTCAAGCGGCTGCAGTCGACCCGCCTCGCCAGCCAGCTCGCCTTCATGATGATCGAGCATATCCGCCAGGTGGCGGTGTCCAACTACGGCGCCTCGCGGGGCGAGATCGGCTGGATCCTTGAGGATAATCAGGGGATGAACGCCATCGCGGAGGCGATCGGCGCCAAGGTCAATCGCACCTACACGCTTTACGACAAGGCGCTTTAGGCGCTCCTCAAATGGAGCCGGTCGATCTGCGATCCATGCTCGGCGCCTATGCGGTCGGGGCGTTTCCAATGGCGGATTCGCGCGACGCGCATGAGTTGTTCTGGGTCGAACCCAAGCTGCGCGCGGTGTTCCCGCTCGACAGCTTCTCTCCCGCGCGCTCGCTCGCAAAAGCGGTGCGGCAGGATCGTTTCCGGGTGACCGCCGACACCGAATTCGACGCAGTCGTGGCGGCTTGTGGGGAACGCGCCGACGATCGCGATGACACGTGGATCAACCCGCAACTGGAGGATGCCTATGCCCGGCTTCACGCCATGGGGCGCGCGCATTCGGTCGAGTGCCGCGACGCAGTGGGCACGCTGGTGGGCGGGTTGTTCGGAGTCACGCTCGGCCGCGCATTCTTTGGCGAATCGATGTTCAGCCGATCGCGCGACGCATCCAAGGTAGCGCTGGTTCACCTCGTCGCCCGACTGAGGCTTGGCGGCTTCACGCTGCTGGACTGCCAGTTCATGACCGACCACCTCGCCTCGCTCGGCGCGGTTGCGGTGCCGCAGGCGGTATATCGGGAGGCGCTGCTTTACCCGGCGGTGTCCGGCGTGGTTTCGCGCGCCGGAGTGGCCTTGGGAGCCGGGCGTGGCGCAGCAGGAGCTTTGAGTTCCGGGGAGCGCGGCGCCGCCGTGGTCGGCGATTGGGGTGCCCTCGACCGCTGGCTCGCGGCGGGCGCTCCGTTCGCAGACGGGGTCGCGCTGGTGCCACCGGCGGACGCGGCCTCTGCAACACCTCCCGTCGCCTCATCCTGCCCGGCGACCTCGACCTCTCCCGGCCACTCCATCGCGCAGCTCTTTACGAAGACGTCGTAAATCGGATGCTGGACCACGTTGCGCTCCGGCCGATCCTTGAACAGCCAGCCCGAAAATGCGCGACGCCATTGCCGCTCACCCGCCTTGAGCACGTCGAGTTGAACAAAGGCGCCGGTTTCCTGCGGGCTCTCCCACTGGGCGGTGCGTTCACAGCTGCGCAGCCGCACCACCGCGCGCCCAACCTGCCGCGCCTCGCCGGGCTTAAGCGTCAATTCGGTGACGTACCCGTTGCGCTTGTTGAGAAGCCCGAGCACCGCCACCCGCTCGGCGTTGGGCGTCACCCCCTCGTACATTTTGGCGACGTCCGCGGAGGCTGGGAGCGCAACTCGGGCTGCCGGGCGGTTCGCCGGGGGCGGGGGCGGCTCGGACGATCGGTTGCAGCCGGAAAGCGCCAGCGCCCCGACGAGCAGCGCGGAGGCGATCGGTCGAGTCACGCCTCGCCCGGAGTCCAGGGGCGATAATCGCCCGTAGCGGCGGCACGCTGGCCGCCACGCTCGAGCGCGCCCGCGGGACGATAGGCCGCGGCGGTGCCGGTGAGGTTCGGCAGCGGGGGCGCAATCCATTCGCGCGGCGTGACCGGCGCTTCGTCCGGGGTCACGTCGTGCGTTCCGTGCAGCCAGCCGTGCCATTCCGCCGGAACCCGGCTCGAATCGTTGGAGCCTTCGTAGATCACCCACCGCCGCTTGCCGTCGCGCGAGGCGAAGTAGGCGTTGCCCGCCGCGTCGGTGCCGACCTGACGGCCGTGGCGGCGGCTGAACATCTTGGTGCCGATGGTCGCGCCATCCCACCAGGTGAAGATCGAAGAGAGGAAACCCATGGCGCGCTGCGCTTATCCGTGCTGGCGTGCCGCGGCAAGGTGGTCGGCGGAGGTCAGGAGACCGGACCCCAGCGAACAACCGCGCTTTCATCGATGCCAAGCCGCGCGGCAGTGCCGCCGTTGAGTTCCAGCACCGCCGCCACCTCACCACCGCTGGCGGTCGGAGTGTCGTCCTGCGGCGGACGGTTTTCCGAGATGCGGTCGATCGTGCCGTCGGCGCGGATGAAGATCATGTCGAGCGGGATGAGCGTGTTGCGCATCCAAAAGCTCGCCACCCGGGCGCTTGGAAAGGGGAACAGCATCCCACGGTCCGGCGCCATGGTCGTGCGAAACATCATGCCGCGCGACTGCTGTTGCGACGTTTCCGCAACCTCAACGCGAAAGCGATGGACCGTCCCGCCCTGTGTGATGGTGAGCTGGGTTTCGGGAAGGCCGGTCTGCGCCCCGCTGTCGCTCGCCGCGACCGCGGCACCGTTCGGAGATGCATTGCAGCCGCCAAGCGGCACCGCACTCAGCAGCGCCAGAGCCATCAACCAACGCCGTTTCATCGCCATGCCCTCTCCGCAGTGTTGGGTGCTTCTTGCGCCGCCGATCGCGACTGGCAAGCTCATTCGTCGAGCAACTGGCGCGCGACCTCTTCGCTCGTGCCGGGCGCCATTCGCGCGATCTTCCATGCGGCGCCGGGGGCATGGCCGGCGCGCAGCAGCCCTGCGACTTGCCGGTTGAGCAGTGCCGGATCGGTCGCCGCTTCTCGCGCCCACGGGCCGATGCGTTTGCGTCTGGCAAAGGCGAGCAGCGCCTCGATCCGGTCCGCTTCCCCGATGTCCAGCGCCCCGACGCGGTCCGGTTCCGCCACGCCATCGTACCTCAGCTGCTCGCGCAGGCGGCGTGCGCCCAAGCCCCGACGAGTGAAACTGCGCGCGCGGGCGTCGGCAAATGCGGCGTCGTCGATATAGCCTGCGCTGGCGATGCGCTCGACCAGGGCTTCGACCTCCGGCGGCTCACTCGCGTCCCACCCCCGCTCACGCAGTTTTCGCTCGAGATAGGCGCCGAGGCGCGCCCGGGTCGTCGCGAACCGCTCAACGTAGCGCAGCGCCAATGCGCGCAACGCCTCCGCGTCGAGCGGCGGAGCGGGCTTCTTTCCCGATGAGGTGCGGCGTTTTTCCCACATGAACGACGCGTTCATGCCAGCGCGATCAGCATTGCGCTACGGGCACTGGCGAGCCGCGCATCATCGCACTATGACGCGCGCATGACACGGCCTGAGGCTACGACACATGTCGGCACAGGGGGGAGCGCTATGGACCAGCTGGACGTCGCACTGCCCACCCGAGGCGGCACGGACCCGAGCAGCGTAGGGGGCGGGGAGACGAGCCTTCAGCCCACACCGACCGATGACGGTCGACCCCGTCGTTACGCCGACTTTGCGACGTTGGGCGAGGCGCTCGACTATGCCGCGGGGGGCGCCAAGGGCCTTAACTTCCATGATGCGCGCGGGCGGCTGGTGCGGCCCTATCCATTCAGCGAGCTGCGCGAGGATGCCATTGCCGCCGCACAACGGTTGATCGCCAGTGGCATCGGTCGCGGCGATCGGGTCGCACTGGTCGCGGAGACGAGTCCGGAGTTCGCCGCCCTTTTCTTCGGTGCCATTTACGCCGGTGCCTGGCCGGTCCCGCTGCCCCTGCCGACGAGCTTTGGCGGACGAGAGGCCTATGTGGACCAGCTCGCCGTGCAGCTCTCAAGCTGCGATCCCAAGTTGCTCGTCTATCCCCCCGAGATCGAGGCGATGGGTGCGGAAGCGGCGGCTCGGCAGGGTGTGGAGGGCGTCGACTGGGCGACTTTTGCCACCCGCGAGGGCGGCGGCGCGGCCCTCCCTGAAGCGCATAGCGGCGATGTGGCCTACCTCCAGTACAGCAGCGGCTCCACGCGCTTCCCCCACGGCGTCGCGGTGACGCATGAGGCGCTGCTCAACAACCTCGCGGCACATAGCCACGGCACCGACGTTAAAGACGGCGATCGCTGCGTCAGCTGGCTGCCCTGGTATCACGACATGGGTCTGGTGGGCTGCTTTCTGTCAGTGGTCGCCAATCAGGTGTCGACCGACTACCTCAAGACCGAGGACTTCGCGCGGCGGCCGCTTGCGTGGCTCGACATCATCAGCCGCAATCCGGGCGCTTCGCTCAGCTATTCTCCGACATTCGGCTACGAAATCTGCGCGCGCCGCGTCTCCACACAGACCAACGCGGCGGAGCGGTTCGACCTGTCGCGCTGGCGTGTCGCGGGCAACGGCGCGGACATGATCCGGCCCGACGTCATGCAGCGCTTCGTCGACACCTTCGCTCAGTCGGGCTTCAAGGCATCCGCTTTTCTGCCGAGCTATGGCCTCGCCGAGGCGACGCTCGCGGTGTCGATCATGCCGCCGGGCGAAGGCATCGTCGTCGAACTGGTTAAAGAGTGCGAACTATCGGGCGTCGATAGCGCCCCTGACCTCCCCGAACGGTTCCGCGCGGTCGTCAACTGCGGGAAGCCGGCCCGCGACATGCGCATCGAAGTGCGCGGTGATGACGGAACGCCCCTCCCAGAACGCCAGATCGGCAAGGTGTGGTGCGCCGGCCCTTCGTTAATGGAGGGATATTTCCGCGATCCGGAGGCGACCGCCGCCTGCATGTCCGAAGGTTGGCTGGATACCGGCGACATGGGCTATTTGTCGGACGGCTACATCTACATTGTCGGCCGCGCCAAGGACATGATCATCGTCAACGGCCGCAACCACTGGCCGCAGGACATCGAATGGGCGGTCGAGCAGATTCCAGGTTTTAAGGCAGGCGATATCGCCGCCTTTTCCATCGCTACGCCGAGCGGTGAGGAGGGCGCGGGTGTGCTCGTCCAATGTCGCACCAGCGACCCTGACGAGCGCCGCAAGCTTCGCGACGCGATTCGCGAGCGCGTACGCGCCATTACCGGCATGAATGCGCTGGTCGAACTAGTGCCGCCGCGCACATTGCCACGTACGAGTTCAGGCAAGCTTAGCCGGTCGAAGGCGCGGAGCATGTACCTGAGCGGAGCGATCGTACCGTTCGAAATCGCGGGCTAGCTGAAGCCCGCACTAACCCTTCCTCAACACTCCCGCCCCTATCCGCGGCGACGATGGTTGACGCGCCGAACACCTCGCACCCCTCGCTCTGCAATATTGAGGTTCCGTGGCGCTCGGTCCTGCTGGGTGAGGACATCAGCGGGGTTGATCTGCGCAACTTGCGACTGGAGCAGGTGCGCGAAGCAAGGTCGCGTAAGTCGCTGCCAATCGCGGC
>CAKZIN010000078.1 GCA_936933955.1 uncultured Sphingopyxis sp.
GACCCGCCCCGCGCGAGCGCCGCCCGGCCTACACAGGTAAGGCGTCCCCGCCGAACCGTCGTGAGCCGCCGAGGTCGCGCAACGCTGCCCCTGCGAAGGTCGCCCGCCCGGAACCGCGCATCAACCCCAACAGCCCGTTCGCCGGGCTCTCGACGTTGCTCGGCAAGGGGCGCGACGATTGAGCGAGCCGGCGACGACGATGCGCATCGACAAGCTGATCTGCTGTCTGCGGCTCACGAAGACGCGCGAACGTGCGCAGGCGCTGATCGAAGCGGGGCAGGTGCGCCTCAACGGTGCGCGGGTGGAGCGTTGCTCGGCACCGGTGGCGGTGGGATCGGTGCTCACCCTCGCGCTTGGCGACCAGGTGCGTGCGCTACGGGTGACGCAGCTTCCCGATCGCCGCGGCCCGGCGAGCGAAGCGCAGGGTTGCTACGCTGATCTCCTCGCCGAGGAGTTGACGCCCGCGCCCCCCACGCCATAGCAAGCAGCAACCGGCGCACCCTTTTTCGCGCCCGCCTTGGAGCCGACCGATGACCTATGTGGTGACCGACGCCTGCATCAAATGCAAATATATGGACTGCGTCGAAGTGTGCCCGGTCGACTGCTTCTACGAAGGCGAGACGATGCTCGTCATCAACCCGAGCGAGTGCATCGACTGCGGCGTGTGCGAACCCGAATGTCCCGCAGAGGCGATCCTTCCCGACACCGAGAGCGGGCTCGAAAAGTGGCTGGAGGTCAACGCGGCCTATTCGGCGCAATGGCCCAACATCACCATCAAGCGCGACAGCCCGCCCGACGCCGACAGCTTCAAGGGCGTCGAGGGCAAGTTCGAGCAGTATTTTACGCCCGAGCCCGGCCAGGGCGACTGAGGCGCGGGGAAAGGGCGCGGCGCTCACTCCGCGCTAAACCCGTCCCCCGCCCCGCGACACCCCGGAGCCCCGGATCAAGTGCGGGGTGACGGTGGCTGGGTGGCGGCGCTGACGCTGGCCGGTCGCCGCAACATGCACGCCGTCTGAGGACCACGGAACCGCAGCCACCCCCGCCCGGTTACCCCCGGCATGGCGAGCACTCCCGACCTCTTCCCCGGCCCCTGTGTCTATGTCGATGACTTTGCGCGCGGTTTTACCCGCAAGAAGCGGGGCGACGCGTTCGTCTACACCACCCACAAGGGCGCGCCGGTGCGGGCGGAAAAGACCATCGCGCGGCTGAATGCCGTCGGGCTCCCGCCCGCCTACGATGACGCCTGGTACTGCCAGAACCCGCGCGGGCACATTCAGGCGCTCGGGACCGATGCCAAGGGACGCCGGCAGTATCGCTACCACCCCGGCTTTCGCTCGGAGGCGGAGGACGCCAAATTCGCCGCGCTGCCCGCCTTTGCCAAGGCGCTGCCAGGCATCCGCGCGCATGCGGAGCGGGCCTTGTCGCGCCGCGATCTGTCGCGCGAACGCGTGGTGGCGGCGGTGGTGCGACTGCTCGACATCGGCCACGTCCGCGTCGGCAACAAACAATATGCGCGCGACAACAAGAGCTTCGGCGCGACGACGCTCAAGACCCGCCACGCGCGAGTCGGGCGCGACACGCTGCGGCTCGATTTCATGGGCAAGTCCGGCAATCGCCACCAGATCACCATTGGCGACCGACGCCTCGCAAGTCTCGCGCGGCAATGCTCCGACCTGCCGGGGCAGCCGCTGTTCCAATATCTCGATGCGGAGGGCGTGCCGCGCCCGGTCGACAGCTCCGACATCAACGCCTGGCTTAAGGAAACCGGCGCGGATTTCACCGCCAAGACGTTCCGCACTTGGCACGCGAGCGTCATCGCTTACGCTGCGCTTGCCAACAGCGGTGGCACCGCCAAGCTCAGGGACGTGCTGGGGGAGGTCTCGGCCAAGCTGGGCAACACCCCGGCTGTTGCAAGAAAGAGCTACGTGCATCCCGCGCTGATCGAGGTGATGACCGGCGCCCGCGAGTGGAATCCTGCGTGGGGTCAGCGGCCGCGGGCCTCGCGTTATCTCACGCGCGATGAGCGGGGGTTTGTCGCAGTGCTCGACGCGCTGGCAGTGGAAGCCGCCGCTTCGACGGACGAAGGCAGTTCGACTTCCGTCACCGCTTCGGCTCGGACGTGATCCCCACCAGGGCCACCGATTCGCGTTTTGGCGCGAAAGCTGCTATATCCTGATGCGTAACCGGTCGGTCCCCCGCGTTTCCCCGGTTTGCGGGCGACCATAAGCGGATGCTGCTGCGCTTTGAACTGACCTCCACTCGTTGAGCTGACCCCATCGTCCGGCCTTCTTTCGCCCGGGCGGGGCTGGCTGCGTGGCGATCGGTATCCCCTCTGCGCACAGCGTCATGCGACGAAAGGGCGATACATGACGGCCAAGGCGAATGCCTTTGATGTTGGCGATTATGTGGTTTACCCGAAGCACGGCGTCGGGCGCGTGGTCGAACTGCTGGAGCAGGAGATCGCGGGGATGAAGCTGGAGCTGTACGTGCTCCGCTTCGAAAAAGAGAAAATGACGCTGCGCGTTCCGGTCAACAAGATCGAGAGTGTCGGCATGCGCAAGCTGTCGTCGGACAAGACGATCAAGGAAGCGCTCGAAATCCTCAAGACCAAGCCCAAGGTGAAGCGCACCATGTGGTCGCGCCGCGCTCAGGAATATGAGGCGAAGATCAATTCGGGCGAAATTTCCGCGATTGCGGAGGTGACGCGCGATCTGTTCCGGCCCGAAGACCAGCCCGAGCAGAGCTATTCCGAACGGCAGATCTTCGAAGCGGCGTGCAGCCGTTTGGCTCGCGAGGTCGCGGCGCTCGAGCAGATCGACGAGAAGGCTGCGCAGGCCAAGATCCTCGACATCCTCAAAACGCACGCACCGCAGTATCACCCGCCGACGGGCGCCGCTGCGGCCGCGGAACCCGCCGAAGCGGAAACCCCCGCGGAGGGCTGAGCTCTCGCTTGGCTCCCGTCGCCCCGGGCGTAGTCCGGGGTGACGTGGGCTGGGCCGCTCAGCGCGATTACGCCGAAGCGCTGGAAGCTACCGCTCGCGGGTTGCGGCGAAGGTTAGCTCGGGGTGGCGCTCGGCCTGATAGTTTACGTCCCACACCGACTGTGCGAGGAACACCGGGTTCCCGTCGCGATCGCGGGCGAGCTTGTCGCGGTGGAACCCCGCGAACGCATCGAGCGCCGCCTGTGGCCCCGACAGCCAGCGCGCGGTGTCGAATGGCGCGGGTTCGAGCTTCGCCTCCACCTTATACTCCGCCGCCAGCCGCGCGATCAGCACGTCGAGCTGCAGCTGGCCGACCACGCCGACGATCATCGTCGCGCCGATCTCTGGTGTGAAGACCTGAATGACGCCCTCTTCGGCGAGGTCGGAGAGCGCCTTCCTCAGCTGCTTCGACTTGGTCGGATCGACCAGCGCCACGCGGCGCAAAATCTCCGGCGCGAAGTTGGGAAGACCGGTGAAGCGCACCGCATTCTTCTCGCTGAGCGTATCGCCCACCCGCAGCGCGCCGTGGTTGGGGATGCCGATAATGTCGCCCGGCTCGGCGGTGTCGGCAATCTCTCGGTCCTGCGCGAAGAACAGGATCGGCGAATGCACCGCCACGGGTTTGCCGAGGCCCGACGGGGTGAGCTTCATGCCGCGTTTGAACTGCCCCGACACGACGCGCATGAAGGCGATGCGGTCGCGGTGCTGCGGGTCCATGTTCGCCTGAATCTTAAAGACGAAGCCGGTGACCTCCTTGCCGTCCGGGGCGATCGGCGCCGGATCGGCCGGCTGCGCGCGCGGTCCCGGCGCATGTTCGGCGAGGCCTGCGAGCAGCGGCGCGATGCCGAAGCGCTTCAGCGCCGAACCGAACCATACCGGGGTGAGGTCGCCCGCGCGGTAGGCCTCCGCATCGAACGCGGGGTATCCCGCGCGCGCCAGCTCCGCCTCCGCCGCCAGCCGCGCCGCGCCTTCGGGGGTGAGCTTGTCGGCCAGACTCGCCGCGTCGGGCGCATCGTGATGCGACATGTCCTCGCCGCCGATGCGCGATTCGCCGGCGGGGCGCATCAGCTCCCCGGTGGTGAAGTCGTAGATGCCCTCGAACTCGCCGCCCATGCCCACCGGCCAGTTCATCGGGCACACGTCGAGCGCGAGCACGTCGGCGATTTCGTCGAGCAGCGCGAAGGCGTCGCGGCCTTCGCGATCGACCTTGTTGATGAAGGTCGCGATCGGCACCGACCGCAGGCGGCACACCTCGAACAGCTTGCGCGTCTGGCTCTCGATGCCCTTGGCGGCGTCGATAACCATCACCGCGGAGTCCACCGCGGTCAGCGTGCGATAGGTATCCTCGCCGAAATCCTCGTGCCCCGGGGTGTCGAGCAGGTTGAAGACGAGGCCGTCCTTCTCGAACGTCATCACCGAGCTGGTGACGGAAATGCCGCGCTGCTGTTCGATCGCCATCCAGTCCGACCGCGCCCGCCGCGCCGCCCCGCGCGCCTTGACCTCACCCGCGAGGTGCACCGCGCCGGCGGAGAGCAGCAGCTGTTCGGTGAGCGTGGTCTTGCCCGCGTCGGGGTGGGCGATGATCGCAAAGGTGCGCCGGTTGAGCATCGCGCGGGCGGTAGGGGCGCGCGCGTTGGCGATCAAGCAGAGAGGGCGCGCCCTTTCGCCCCTCCCCCTTGTGGGGAGGGGAGAGACGCGCGCCCGCGCTCCTCGTCGCGGGTTACCGTGGAGCCGCGCCTGCGCTAAAGGCGCCAGCCATGAACGCCTGCGCGCAATGCACCGTCCGCGATCGCGCAATCTGCGCCGCCCTCAATGACGAGGAGCGCGCGATGCTGTCCGCCATCGGTCACCACCGCAGCATCGCCGCGGGCGAATCGCTGATCTGGGAGGGCGAGAACTCGCTGCGCGTCGCCAATGTGCTCGAAGGCGTGCTCAAGCTCACCACTGGCACCCGCGACGGGCACGAACAGATCGTCGGGGTGATGTATCCTGCGGATTTCATCGGCCGCCCGTTCGGGTCGCGCGTGTCGCAAACGGTGACCGCGCTCACCGACGCGCGCGTGTGCACCTTTCCGCGCGCCGAGTTTGACCGCTTCGCGCGCGAGCATCCCGCGCTCGAACACCGGCTCTTGCAGACCACGCTGACCGAGCTCGACCGTGCGCGCGAATGGATGGTCATGCTGGGCCGCAAGTCGGCGGAGGCGCGCGTGGCGAGCTTTATCCTCGACCTCTCCGACCGGCTCGCGTGCGAGCGGACGGGCACTGCGGAGCGTGGTGACGGAGGCTTTACCCTGCCGTTCGGGCGCCAGCAAATCGCTGACATCCTCGGCCTCACCATCGAGACGGTGAGCCGTCAGTTGTCGCGTTTTCGCAGCGAAGGCTGGATCGAACTGCCGGCGCGTCGCGACGTGGTGATTCGCGACCGCGCGGCGCTCGAAGCTATCGCCGACTAGGCGCGCGCTTCACCGCGGGCGCATCCTCGCGGCGGCAAGCGTGGCAGGCCTTCGTCTTGGGCATCGCGTCCCCGTCCATCGGAAGGGGGATCGGGATCGGCAGCGGCGATGCCTCGCCGAGGTCGCCGCAGACGCGCGGCATGAAGCCGTTCGCAGGCGCGCAGGGCGGAGCTGGCGCGGCGAGCGCGGCGCTGGCGGCGAACATGGCAAGGTAGGGCGCGGGGATCATCGCCATGGGCTGCCTTTTTCATGAGCCGTCGCTGACGTTGGCGCGTCGGCGGGGGGCGGTGGCGCGTCCTCCTCCTCCTCGATCAAGATGCGCATCGCCGCGCCGTCGAGGTCCTCGAACTGGTGGCTGCGCATCGACCAGAAAAAGGCGCCGAGCCCCAGCAGCCCGAGCCCGATGGCGACGGGGATGAGGAGCGCGAGGCTGGTCACGCCCGGCTCCCCAGCCGCGCCAGCCGCAGCGCGTTGCCGACCACGATGATCGACGATCCCGACATGGCGAGCGCGGCGATCAGTGGCGTCACCAGCCCCATCAGCGCGAGGGGAATGGCGAGGATGTTGTAGCCGATTGCGAGCACGAAATTCTGCCGGACGACCCGCATTGTGGCGCGCGCGATGCGCACCGCGTCGGCGACCGGCATCAGCGCGTCGGAGGTGAATACCGCATCCGCCGCCGCTCGGCTGACATCGCTCGCCGATCCGGGGGCGAGGCTGGCGTGTGCGGCGGCAAGTGCGGGACCGTCGTTGATCCCGTCACCGACCATCAGCAGCCGCTGCCCTGCGGCGGCGCGAGCGGTGATGAGGTCGAGCTTTTGCTGTGGGGTGGCGGCCGCGGCGGCGACGGGGACACCGACGCTATTCGCCGCGCTCGCCACCGGCTCGGGCTGGTCGCCGGAGAGCAGCGCACTTTCGATGCCGAGCCCGCGCAGCGCGGCGATGGCCTCGCGCGCATCGGGGCGCAGCGGGTCGGCGAAGGGGAGGCGCATGCGCTTGTCGGCGAGGACCAGTTCGCAGGCGAGCGTGGCGCTCCCCTCCGCCCGGGACAGCGCCACGCGCTGCCCGTTCCATGTGCCGCTAACCCCCTCCCCCGGGAGCTCGGCAATATCGGTGACGTCCGCGGCGCGCACCCCACGCGCTGCCAGCGCCTGCGCGAGGCCGCGGCTCAACGGGTGACGGCTGCTCCGCGCGAGCGCCAGTGCAATGCCCTGCTGCTGCGCATCAAGCGCGTCGAGGCCCGTCGGGCGCGGTTCGCCCAGCGTCAGCGTGCCGGTCTTGTCGAGGAGAGCGTGGTCGACCTCTGCCAGCCGCTCGAGCGCGCTGCCGTCCTTGACCAGCACGCCGCGCTTCATCAGCGCGCCTGACGCGACGACCTGCGCCGCCGGAACCGCGAGCCCGAGCGCGCAGGGACAGGTGATGATCAGCACTGCGGCGGCGACGGTGATCGCGGTGTGGATCCCCGCTCCCGCCACCAGCCAGCCGAGGAAGGCGAGCGCGGCGAGCGTGTGCACCGCAGGCGCATAGAGTCGCGCCGCGCGGTCGGCGATGCGGACGTAGCGCGACCGGCCCTGCTGCGCGTCCTCCATCGCTCGCGCGATGGCGGCAATGGTCAGCTCCTCGCCCACCGCGGTCACTTCGACGGTGAGCGGGCGGTCGAGGTTGATCGAGCCCGCCAGCACGCGCTCGCCGACGCCGACCGCCTCGGGCACGCTCTCACCGGTGAGCAGCGACAGGTCGACCAGGCTCGCGCCGTCGCGCACCACGCCGTCGGCGGCAAAGGCCTCGCCCGCCGCGACGCGCATTGTGTCGCCCACCTCAAGGCTGCGCGCCGCCACCCAGCGCGTCGCGCCGTTTGCTTCCACGAGCGTCGCGCCCGGCCCGGCACGCGACAGCAGTGCCTCCACCCCGGCGCGCGCGCGGGCGCGCATCATCGCGTCGAGCACGCGCCCGGCGAGCAGGAAGAACAGCAGCATGGTCGCGCCGTCGAAATAGGCGTGGCGCCCCGATTGCGACGTTTCGTAAAGGCTGAGCGCGGTCACCAATGCGACGCCGATGGCGATCGGCACGTCCATGTTGGTGCGCCCCTGCCGCAGCGCCTTCCACGCAGAGGCGAAAAAGGGGCGACCCGAATAGGCGACGACCGGCAACGCGATCAGCGCGGACAGCCAGTGGAACAGGTCGCGCGTCGCACCTTGCGCCCCCGACCACACCGCCACCGACAGCAGCATGACGTTCATCGAGCCGAAGCCCGCCACCGCGAGCGCCTTGATCAGCCGGTCGAACTCACGCTTCTCCGCCGCAGCGGCGCTGCCGGGCGCGGCTTCGGCGTCAGCGCGCTGCGCCTCGAAGCCAGCGCCCGCCAGCGAGGCAATCAGCGTTTCGCCCTCCACCTCCGGCAAGTGGCGGATGGTGACACGGCGCGCGGTGACGTTGACCCGCGCGTGCGCCACACCAGGCACCGCTCCCGCCGCACGCTCGATCCCCGCGACGCAGCCTGCGCAACGGATGCCCGGCACGATCAGCCGCGTTTCGTCGAGCGCCAGCGTTTCGCCCGACAGGGTCGGAGCGGGTGCGTTCACGAGAGGTCGACGAGGTAGCGCAGCACCTCACCGTCGATCCGCTGCTCGACTCGCACGCGCAACCGCCCGCCGGGCAGCACCTCGCGCGAGGTCCATGGCCCGTCGCCGGTGAGCGTCAGCGCGGGGTTGGCGGGCTGGCGACCGAGCGGACGTTCGATGCTCGCGCGCACGGTGCCGCCTTCGTCGGTGCCGTTGGCGTTGCGAATGCTGAGCAGAAGGTGGCCATCGCTTTGCCGGGTTGCGCGTGCGCTCCACCCACGGGCCTGCGCCGCGCGCGCGTCGGCGAGCCAGCCGTTGAACTCTTGGCTCGCGACATAGCTGTTGTCGACGACGGTTCCGCCGAAATCGCGGGTCGCCATCCGCGCCATGTAGAGGTTGACCGCGATCACCACGCCGAAAAAGGCGACGAGGATCATGGTGATGTGCCGCCCGGTGAATTCGCGGCTCATGTCGCGGGCCTTTCGAACTTGAGCTCCTCGCGCGCGGTCTCAGCCGATTGCGCGTCGGCGCCATCGCTGACGGTGAGCGCGAACGGCTCGCCGCTCACACCGCGGCCGGCTGCCACCAACAGGCTAATCTGCGTCACCGCATCGGGTGCGGCGCGGACGTTTAGGGTGCGAGCGCCGTGTGCGCGGTCGCCTTCGCCAGCGATCCACATGGTGCCGCCGGGCAGTCCTTCCAGCCTAACGGTGAGGTTGCGCGGGCGGCTCTCCATGTTGCTCAGCTTCACGGTAAAGCTGTTGCGCACGGTCCCGTCGGCAAGCTGGACGTAGGGCGGGTTGCGCTCCTGGATCGCGCCGATCGACAGCCGCGTGCGGGTGCCGAGCGCGAACAGCATCGCAATCCCGATCGCGCTCCAGACGGAGAGGTAGATTAGCGTGCGCGGCCGGAACAGCGTCTTGAGCACCGGCTTGGGCGCCTCGCCCGCCTGTTCCGCGGCCGCATCGTCGAGCGTCGTGTAGGCGATGAGGTTGGGCGGGCGTCCGACCTGCGCCATCACATTGTTGCAGGCATCGATGCACAGCGCGCAGGTGATGCAGCCGATTTGCGGCCCTTCGCGGATGTCGATTCCCGTCGGGCACACCGCGACGCACTGATTGCAATCGATGCAGTCGCCGAGCGGGGTGGGCGAACGCTTGGCTTCCTTGACGCTGCCGCGCGGTTCGCCGCGCCAGTGCTTGTAAGTGACGAGCAGCGATTTTTCATCGAGCATCGCCGACTGGATGCGCGGCCAGGGGCACATGTAGATGCACACCTGCTCGCGCATGAAACCACCGAAGATGAAAGTGATCGCGGTGAGGATGCCGACCGTCGCATAGGCAACCGGCGCGGCCTGGCCGGTGACGAAGTCGCGCAGCAACGTCGGCGCATCGGCGAAGTAAAAAATCCACGCGCCGCCGGTCGAAATGGCGATGATTAGCCAGATCGCCCATTTGGAGAGGCGCTTCGCCACCTTTTGCGGGCCCCAGGGCGCTGCCTGCAAGCGGAGCTGGGCGTTGCGGTCGCCGTCGATCCAGCGTTCGACGTGCTGGTAGAGGTCGGTCCACACCGTCTGCGGGCAGGCGTAGCCGCACCACGCGCGCCCTACCGCGCTCGTCACCAGGAACAGACCGATGCCCGCCATGATCAAAAGGCCGGCGACGAAGTAGAACTCCTGCGGCCAGATCTCGATCGAGAACATGTAGAAGCGGCGGTTGGCCATATCGACCAGCACCGCCTGGTTGGGAGCATAGGGCCCGCGATCCCAGCGGACCCACGGCGTGATGTAATAGATCGCGAGCGTCACGACCATCACCGCCCATTTCAGGCGCCGGAACGGGCCGTCGACTGCCTTGGGAAAGACGGACCGACGTTTTTCGTATGGGTCGAAGGCGTGGGCGGTGAGGTCGTTGATGTTGCTCATTTGCCGATGACTTGCGCGGCCGATCGTGGGGGAGGGGTGGGCTGCGGTTCGGCGGCGCGCGGGCCCGAGGTGGGCTGCGGGCTCGCATCGGGCGCAGGCGCCTCGCTCGCGGCGGTCGGCGCACCGCTGCGGGGAGCAGCGACTGCCGCTCCGGCGGCGGCGCTGGCGGCGGCGATCGCGGGTGTCGCCTCACCACCGCCACGGCTGTGGACGTAGGTCGCGAGCATGCGGATCGTCACCGGGTCGAGCCGGTCGCCGAAGCGCGGCATCACGCCCTGACGACTGTTGTGCACCGAATTGCGCACATCGTCGCGGTCGCTGCCGTAGAGCCAGATGGCGTCGCGCAGGCTCGGCGCGCCGACATTGCGCATCCCCTCGCCATTGGCGCCGTGGCAGACGGCACAGTTCGCCGCGAACAGGGTGGCGCCGCGCTGCGCTGCGGGGCTGACGCCCTCCAGGCGCGAGAGGCTGCGGACGTAGCTCACCACATCGTCGATCTCGTTCGGCTGAAGGATGCCGTCGCGGCCAAAGGCGGGCATCTGGCTCATGCGAGTTTGCGGGTGGCCCGGATTACGAATGCCGTGGGTCAGAGTATATTCGATGGTCTTGAGGTCGCCGCCCCACAGCCAATCGTCGTCGTTGAGGTTGGGGTAGCCCTTCGATCCCGCCGCGCCGGAGCCGTGGCACTGCACGCAATAGACGCGGAACGCCGACCCGCCGCCGGCGACCGCCGCGCGCATCAACTGGCGATTGGCGGGCAGCTGTTCGATCGGGGTCTGCGCGATCGCAGCGTAGATCGGCGCGCGCTCGCGTTCTACCTTAGCTACGTCGGCGGCATAGACGCCGCGACTGGTCCAGCCGAGCGTCCCCGCGGTCGCGCGCTCCACCAGCGGCCACGCCGGGAACAGCACGACATAGACCAGCGACCAGGCGATGGTCGCGTAAAAGGTCCACAGCCACCAGCGGGGGAGGGGGGTGTTGAGCTCCTCGATCCCGTCCCATTCGTGGCCGACGGTTTCGGTGCCGGTGGGTTGGTCGATGCGCTTTTGGTCACTCATGATCGGCATCCAATATGCTGCGCGCAGCTTCGGCGTGGTGGTCGCGTGCACCGGGGCGCAGCGCGAAACCCACGCAGATCAGGAACACAACGCCCAAGCCCACGAGACCCCAACTGTCGGCCAGGTGGCGCAGCGCGTTGTAAAGCGAATGGTCGTCGCCGGTGATCACCGCGACCGCTCCTGCGGGGAAGCGCGACGAGAACGCGACCGCTCCTGCGGGGAAGCGCGACGAGAACGCGACCGCTCCTGCGGGAAAGCGCAGATCATCGCGCCCGCTCCTGCGCGGCGGCGGCGTTTACATCGACCAGCGTGCCGAGCATCTGGAGATAGGCGACGAGCGCGTCCATCTCCGTCACCCGCGTCGGATCGCCGTCGAAGTCGCGCGCCTGCACGCGGTTGTAGCGGCGCGTGAGTTCAGGGGCGCCCTCCGCACTCGCCTGCGCGGTGAGGTCGGCGTTGGCGTTGTCGATCTGGCTTTGCGTGTAGGGGACGCCGAGCCGGGTCTGCGCCATCAGCTGCGAACGCATGTCGATCGGCCCCAGCTCACGCTCCGCGAGGAAGGCGTAGTTGGGCATGATCGACTGCGGCACGACGCTGCGCGGCGCCTTTAGGTGCTGGACGTGCCATTCGTCCGAATAGCGCATGCCGACGCGGGCGAGGTCGGGCCCCGTCCGCTTGGAGCCCCACTGAAACGGCTTGTCGTACATGCTCTCCGCAGCGAGGCTGTAGTGGCCGTAGCGCTCCACCTCGTCGCGGAAGGGGCGGATCATCTGGCTGTGGCAGACATAGCAGCCTTCGCGCACGTAGATGTTGCGACCCGCCTGCTCGAGCGGGGTGTAGGGGCGCACCCCGTCCACCTTCTCGATCGTGCTGTCGATCCAGAACAGCGGCGCGATTTCGACGATGCCGCCGATCGTCACCACGAACAGCGCGAGCGCCCCCAGCAGGGTCACGTTGCGCTCGATCGCCTTATGTTTTTGCGTCAGGCTCACGAAAGCATCCCCCTCATTCGGCCGGCTGGAGCTGCGCGGGGACGATCGGCACGTCGCGCACAGGGTCGGGCTTGGTTTCGGTCATCGGCTTTTCATCGCGCACATGGCCGAGGATCGTCCGCCACACGTTGACGACCATGATGATCGCCCCGGTGAGGTAGAGGAGCCCGCCGAATGCGCGCAGCACGTACATCGGCCGGATCGTCGCGACGATGTCGCTGAACGCCCAGACGAGGTAGCCGTCGGCGCCATATTCGCGCGCCATGAAGCCCTGCTGCAGCCCCGCGACCCACATCGACGCGGCGTAGAAAACGATACCCAGCGTCGCCAGCCAGAAGTGCCAGTTGATCATGCGATAGCTGTAGAGCCGCTCGCGGTTCCACAGGCGCGGGACGAGGTAGTAGATCACGGCAAAGGTGATCATCCCGTTCCACCCCAGCGCACCCGAGTGCACGTGGCCGATGGTCCATTCGGTATAGTGCGACAGGCTGTTGACCGCCTTGATCGACAGCATCGGCCCTTCGAACGTGCTCATCCCGTAAAAGGCGAGCGCGAGCACCATCATGCGGATGATCGGGTCGGTGCGCAGCTTGTCCCACGCGCCGTTGAGCGTCATCAGCCCGTTGATCATGCCGCCCCAGCTCGGCATCCACAGCATGATCGAGAACACCATGCCCAGCGTCTGCGCCCAGTCGGGAAGCGCGGTGTAGTGGAGGTGGTGCGGACCCGCCCAGATGTAGAGGAAGATCAGCGACCAGAAGTGAATGATCGACAGCCGATAGCTGTAGATCGGCCGCTCCGCCTGCTTGGGCACGAAATAGTACATCATGGCGAGGAAGCCGGCGGTCAGGAAGAAACCGACCGCGTTGTGGCCATACCACCACTGCACCAGCGCATCCTGGACGCCCGAGAACACGCCGTAGCTCTTCGACCCCACCAGGCTCGCCGGGAGGGCGAGGTTGTTGACGATGTGCAGCATCGCCACGGTGATGATGAACGAAAGGTAGAACCAGTTGGCGACGTAGATGTGCGGTTCCGACCGCTTGAGGATCGTGCCGACAAAAGTCACCAGATACGCGACCCAGACGATCGTCAGCCAAAGGTCGACATACCATTCAGGCTCGGCATATTCCTTGGACTGGGTGATGCCGAGGAGGTAGCCGGTCGCCGCCAGCACGATGAACAGCTGGTAGCCCCAGAATACGAACTTCGCGAGACCGGGAAACGCGAGCCGCGCGCGGCAGGTGCGCTGCACGACGTAGAAGCTCGACGCGATCAGCGCGTTGCCGCCGAACGCAAAGATCACGCCCGACGTGTGCAGCGGGCGCAGGCGACCAAAGGTCAGATATTCGCTGCCGAAGCTCCAGTCCGGAAAGACGAGCTGGAGGGCGATGAACAGCCCGACCGTCAGCCCGACGATCCCCCAGAACACCGTCGCCAGGATGCCCCAGCGCACGACGTCGTCGTCATAGCGCGACGGGTCGCCGGGAATGCGAAGCACCCCGCGTGCGACCGCGGCATAGTCGACCTGCGTGACGCTCGCCCACAGTGCGATCAGCGCGGCGAGCGCGACGATCACCATGTGCGCGGAAAAGCCGGAATCGGCCGCGCTTGCTCCGGCGACGAGCGCGATCAGCGCGATCACCGCCCACAGCCCCGCGCGCGATACGATGGAGATCATGGTTCAACGTTCCTTGTCATCATCGCTCGCCGTGCCGTCCGGGCGGCGGGGCGACATTGATCCGCGTCAAAATTACGGGCCTCGTCCATCACAGCGCGTTCGTCTCGGGCTGCGTGGCGACGTCGCCTTCCTTGGCGGCATTGTTCACGAGCAGGATCGAGGCGGTCCAGATCCCCGCAGCAGCAAGCCAGCCGAGGTTGAACAGCGCCAGCGCCGCCCACACCCGCCCCTTGGGCTGGGTCGCGCGGCGGGGGCCAGCGATCTCGGGGCGCTTGCGAAACACCGCGGCGACGGAGGCACCGTGGACGATCAGCCACACACCGGCGGCAAGCGAGACGACCGCGCAGGCGACGAGCACCAGCGCCAGCATTTGTGATGATAGCCCCATAGTCGGTCCCTCTTGCCCTCAGATCGCGCTGCTGAACCGGTTGGGCGCAGCGTCGCGATACGGATCGAACAATGCCGCAATCGAGCGCAGGTATGGCGCGCTCGCCGCGGCCTGCAACAGCATCGAACCTTGGCGTTGAATTACGCCGGTTTTTTCGAACGGTGCCAGCGCGGTTTCGATTCGCGCATCGGGCAGGAACAGCGACGCATCCCCGTCGCGACCGCACAGCAGGTCTTCGATCAGCAGCGCGCGCTCGCGGTCGTTTCGGCTGCGCTCGACACCCAGCGCGCCGGTCAGCAACCCTTGCGACAGCCGCATACGGTAGCGCCCGGCGTTCTTCTCATTCTGCACGAGGAGGCCCGGAAAGCTGGAGATGGCGCTCGCGCCGAGGCCAATCAGCGTTTCGGCCGCGTCGTCGGTGAAGCCCTGAAAGTTGCGTCGCAGCGTGCCCTCTCGCGCGGCTTTCGCCATGCCGTCGCCGGGCAGCGCGAAATGGTCGAAGCCGATCGCCTGCCACCCCGCGTCCACCAGCCGCCGCGCGCCGTGCGCCGCCATGGCGAAGCGCGCGTCGGTGCCAGGCAGCGCGCTCGCGTCGATCTGGCGCTGGCGCGGGATCAGGTGGGGCACGTGGGCGTAACCGAACAGCGCGATGCGTTCGGGACGCAGCGCGATGGTCGCGTCGAGCGTCGCGTCGAGCACCGCCAGGCCCTGCCCCGGCAGCCCGTACATGAGGTCGAAGTTGAGCGATTCGACGCCCGCGGTGCGCAGCATGTCGACCGCCGCGACAATCTCCGTCTCGGGCTGGACCCGCCCGATCGCCGCCTGCACCGCCGGGTCGAAGCTCTGCACGCCGAGGCTCGCATGGGTCACCCCCGCGCGCGAAAGCACTTCGCCCCAGCCCGGGTCGAGCCCGCGGGGGTCGAGCTCGACCGAGATGACTTCGGGGGCCGCGGCGAAGCTCGTCAGCAGCCGGTCGACCAGCCGCAGGAAGTCGATCGCGTGCACCGCATTAGGGCTTCCGCCACCAAACGCGATCCGCCGCACGCGCGCGTCGCGGGGGAGGGTGCGCGCGACGAGGCCGATCTCCACGTCGAGCGCCTCGAGGTAGCTCGCCAGCCGCTGCTCACGCCCCGCTCGCCCGGTGTTGCAGCCGCAATACCAGCAGATGTCACGGCAATAGGGGATGTGGACGTAGAGCGAAATGTCGCCCCGCGCCGCTCCGAGCGCCGCCGCCTGCTGCCGAGCGCCGACGTTTGCGCCGAACTCCGCCGCGGTCGGAAAGCTCGTGTAGCGCGGCACCGCGCGGGCGAGCAGTTCGGGGTGGTAGGGCCACATCGTCGCCCGCTTGCCACGCGCGTGGCGAGCAAACCTTGATCGGCGTCAAATTGTCGTGGTGCCGCGACGCGCCGCTCAAGCTGTAACGATGCGGCCCATCTCGTCGACATGCACCGGCCATGGCGTGAGTGCAGCGCCGACGCACGGACCCCCGACGCATCGCCCATCGCGTTCGAACAGCGCGCCGTGCCAGCCGCAAGCGATACGGCTGCCGTCCGGAGTGAGGTAAGCGTCGAGACTGCGCGCCAGCGGCAGCCCGAGGTGCGGGCAGCGGTCGACGAAGCCGCGCACGCTATCGCCCTCCCGCAGGACGAAGCCGTGGAAGCGCCCCGCCTTCATCTGCAGCACGAAATTGCGCGCCGCCCCGTCGGCGATCAGGTCGAGCGGGCCGAGCACCACCCCCGCAGGCGTCGCGGTGAGCCGCTCCGGCGGCGCGGAGGTGTCGTCGGCGTCGCTCAAATCGCGGGCGCTGGGGTGACGGTGGCGCGGCACTCGCCAAAGCCGATGCGGGGGCGCCCCTCTGCCTGCGCGAAGGCGGTGAGCACGACCGTGTCGCCATCCTCGAGGAAGCGGCGCTGCTCGCCATTGGGGAGCGTGATCGGCTGTTGCCCGCCGCGCGTCAGCTCGAGCAGCGAGCCCAGACCGCTGTCGTCGGGGGTGGAGATGGTGCCGCTGCCGAGCAGATCGCCCGGCTGCATGTTGCACCCGCCGACACTGTGGTGCGTGACGAGCTGCGCCAGCGTCCAATAGGCGTTGCTCGCCGGGCCGCGGCCGATGGTCACCGGCGCCTCACCCGCCGCCGCCATCTTGGCGGTCAGCAGCTGCGTTTCGAGCGTGATCGCAAAGGCGCCGCTCGCCTGATCCGCCGCATCGTGGAGGTAGGGCAGCGGCTGCGGATCGCCCTCCGCGCGCACCGGCTGCGCGATGCGGTACGGGGCGAGCGCCTCCATCGTCACCACCCAGGGGGAAACGGTGGAGTGGAAGTTCTTGGCGAGAAACGGGCCGAGCGGCTGATATTCCCACGCCTGAAGATCGCGCGCGGACCAGTCGTTGAGGAGGCCGATGCCCGCAATGTGGCGCCCCGCCTCCGCGATCGGGATCGGCTCGCCGAGCGCGTTGCCCTCACCAATCCACACCGCCAGTTCGAGTTCATAGTCGAGCCGCTGCGACGGGCCCAGCACCGGCGCGTCGGCGTCGGGTGCTTTGCGCTGGCCGTTGGGGCGACGCACGTCCTCACCCGAGACGCGCACGCTGCTGGCGCGGCCGTGGTAACCGATCGGCACCCACTTATAGTTGGGCAGCAGCGGATTGTCGGGGCGAAACTGCTTGCCGACATTATTGGCGTGATGGATGCCGACGTAGAAGTCGGTGTAGTCGCCGATCTGCGCGGGGAGGCACAGCTTGAGGCCGCCGCGCGGGCGCAGCGCCCCGCGCACCGCATCAGCCTGGCTTTCGTCGGTCAGCAGCTGCGACAGCGCCGCGCGCAGGTCGCCCCGCGCCGCCGCCGGGAGCGCGAACAGCGCGTTGAGCGTCGGCTCCTTGAGCGCGGCGCGCACCGCTTCGGGCAGCAGTGCGGCGATCAGCGTCAGGTCGAGCGCATGGTCGCCGATGGCGGTGACGATGTGCCGCTCTCCACCCACCTCCGCCACGCCGAGGGGGAGGTTTTGCACCGGGAAGTCGGCATGGCCGTCCGCCCCCTCCACCCAGCAGCGGAGCGAGGGGTCGTGCGTCGGATCAATGCTCATCGCGGCAATTGTGCTTTCGGGAAGTTGTTCCACACCGCGTCGTAATCGGGCTGCGCCGAGCGGCAGGCGTGGGGGGTGGGGCGGTACGGCCAGCAGCTTTCGAGCATGAAGGCCATCGTGCCGTCCTGCTTGTGCGGGGCGAGCGCGGCTTCGCTTGCCGCGCGCCAGCTGGCCTCATCGGGACCGTGGCCGGCCATCATGTTGTGGAGCGACACGCCGCCCGGCTGGAAGCCATCAGCCTTGGCGTCATAGGCGCCCTGGATCAGCCCCATCGCCTCCGACATGATGTTGCGGTGGAACCACGGCGGGCGGAACGTGTCCTCCGCCACCATCCAGCGCGGCGGAAAGATCACGAAGTCCGCGTTGGCGCGGCCGACGACATCCGACGGGCTCGTCAGCACCGTGAAGATCGAGGGGTCGGGATGGTCGTAGCTGACCGTGCCGATGGTGTTGAAGCGGTGCAGATCGTATCGATAGGGCGCGAGGTTGCCGTGCCAGGCGACCACGTCGAGTGGCGAATGCGGCAGCGTCGTCGTCCACAGCCGACCGAGGAACTTCTGGATGACCTCGCACGGCGTGTCGCGGTCCTCGAACCAGGCGACCGGCGTTTCAAAATCGCGCGGGTTGGCGAGGCCGTTGGCACCGATCGGGCCGAGGTCGGGAATGCGGAAAGGCACGCCGTAATTTTCGAGCGCGTAGCCCACCGCGTCGCCGTCGGGCAGCTCGGCCCGAAAGCGCACGCCGCGCGGCACCACGGCGATCTGCCCGGGCGCAATGTCGATGCGGCCGAATTCGGTGACGAGGCACAGCCGCCCGTCGACCGGCGCGAACAGCAGCTCGCCATCGGCGTTGAGCAGCACGCGGTCGGTCATCGACGCCGAGGCGGCGTAGCGATGAAACGCCACCCCAACGAGCCCTGCAGGATTGCCGTTGACCAGCAGCGTTTCGAGGCCATCGACCAGGTCCACGCCCGCCGCTGCGCGCGAGGGCGGATCCCAGCGCAGGCGGTTGGGCGACAGCGGCGCGCTATCGTCGTCCGCGCGGGTGAAGTTCGACGCGCCAGTGTAGGGCTTGAACGGCGGATGCTCCGCCGTCGGACGCAGCCGGTAGAGCCACGACCGCTTGTTTTCGTGCCGCGGCATGGTGAAGGCCGTGCCCGACAGCTGCTCGGCATAGAGGCCGAAGGCCGGCCGCTGCGGCGAGTTGCGCCCCTCCGGCAACGCGCCGGGCACCGCTTCGGTCACCACATGGTTGCCAAAGCCGGGGACGTAGCTCGCGCGCTGGGCAGCCGCCTGTGCCGCCGCGTCGATCTGCGCGGGGGCGGTCATCATTCGTCCACCGTGATGACGCCGCGACGGATCTGATCGAGCTCGATCGATTCATAGAGCGCCTGGAAGTTGCCGTTGCCGAAGCCTTCGTTGCCCTTGCGCTGGATGATCTCGAAAAAGATCGGGCCGACCATGGTTTCGGTGAAGATCTGGAGGAGGATGCCCTCTTCGCCGACGTCGCCGTCGATCAGGATGCGGTTGCGCTTCAGGCGATCGAGGTCTTCGCCGTGGCCGGGCACGCGCTTGTCGACCAGTTCGTAGTAGGTCTCGATCGTGTCCTGCAGCCGCACCCCACGCGCGCGCAGCTTTTCCACCGTGTCGTAGATATTGTCGGTGGTCATGGCGAGGTGCTGGATCCCCTCGCCCTTATAGTCGCGGATGAACTCTTCGATCTGGCTCTTGTCATCCTGACTTTCGTTGAGCGGGATGCGGATCGCGCGGTCCGGGGCAATCATCGCCTGGCTGAAGAGGCCAGTGGCCTTGCCCTTGATGTCGAAATATTTCTGCTCTTCGAAGCCGAAGATGCGGCCGTAGAATTCGCTCCACACCCGCATCTGCCCGCGGCGGACGTTGTGGGTGAGGTGGTCGAGGATATCGAGGCCGACGCTGTTCGCAGCCTCTGCCTCGGCGGCGCCCGGGATGTCGGTCCAGTCGTCGTAGAGGCTGCCCGCCGCGCCGTGACGGTCGACGAGGTAGAGCAGCGATCCGCCGATCCCTTCAAGCACATAGGCGTCGGGGCCGAGCGCGCCCAGCCCCGCGTCGGCGGGGGTGGCGCCGCGCGCGACAGCGTTGTCGAAGGCGGCCTTCGCATCGCTCACGCGGAACGCCATCGCGCTCGCCGACGGGCCATGTTCGGCGCGGAAGGCAGCGGCGTGGCTGCCCTCACCCATGCGGTTGACGAGGAGGTGCGTGCGCCCCTGACGGTAGAGCACGACGTCGTTGACCGGGTGCCGCTTGACCGCGGTGAAGCCCAGCGCCTCGAACTGCCGTTCCAGCGTCGCGGGGTCCGGCGAAGTAAACTCGCAGAACTCGAACCCGTTGAGACCCATCGGATTGACGTCGAGATGCTCGTCGCCAGCGGTGGCGGGCGGGGACATGGGCGCGTTCATGCAAGCGACTCCGGCAGGGAATGGTTTCTTGTGAAACTATGTAGCCAACGGCGCAGCTTATCGCAACGGGTCAGACGGGCGTAAAGACGAGCGCCGCACCGTTCGTGCAATAGCGTAAACCGGTCGGCGCAGGCCCGTCATCGAACACATGGCCGAGGTGCCCGCCGCAGTTGGCGCACGCGATCTCGGTGCGCGCGAAACCGAGCGAGCGGTCGATATGCATCGTCACCGCGCGGGGCAGGGGTGCGTAGAAGCTGGGCCAGCCGGCGCCGCTGTCGAACTTGGCCGCGCTCGAAAACAGCAGCTCGCCACATCCCGCACAGCCGAAGCGCCCGCGCCGCTGCTCGCGGTTGAGCGGCGAGCTGTGCGGCCGCTCGGTCCCCTCCTGGCGCAGCACATAATAGGCCATGGGCGAAAGCCGCCGCCGCCATTCCGGGTCACTCACCGTAACGGGGAGGGATCGAGGTAATTGCGGGACGCGCGCGGAGGCGATGGTGGGGACGCCCAGCACCGCCGCTCCCGCTACGGCACTGGCGATCAGCTCGCGTCGGGAGAGCGGCGGGGTCATGCGAGGCGGTGTGCGCTTTGGTGTGGGACGAGGCAAGGCCTCACCCTCGGTGTGGGACGAGGCAAGGCCTCACCCTCCCGCGCTGCGCGCGGTATCCCTCTCC
>CAKZIN010000079.1 GCA_936933955.1 uncultured Sphingopyxis sp.
ATTCCCTCACTTACCAACAGATGGCTGGTATGCAACCTTTGTCCACGAAACCTAGCGACGTGTCTGTCTGCGGGAGCAGATCGAGGCTCGTCCAGCTGGCACCGGCGGCCGCCTTGTCCTCCAGCTCCACCGCCCGCTCCAGACCGCGGACGTAATCGGTGGTGGTCGGGTCCCGACCCACGTAGCCGCGCTTGATGATCAGATCGAGATACATGCCGAACTGGAGCGCCGGATTCGTCGGTTGAGAGTATTCGGCGAGCCGCATCACGCAATGCCAGCGTTGACCGGGCCGCAACCCGAGATCGGTGGGCGAATGGCGCGGCGGCTTATCCAGAGCGACCCTGATGTCGTCCAGCTCCGGCTCGGTCGGCAGGTGCTTGATGAAGGGGTTGTTCGCGTATTCCTCCAGCGTGCCGGGCACGTGCTCGTCAGTCATCGTCGTCGTCCTCAAAATCATGCAGGCCGACGTCCGAATAGTCGGGTGCCGACGGCTCATCGTCGGTCCGCACCAGCCTGAGGTGGCTGCCGGACCTCACGGGGGCGGGATCGTGGAGGGGCGGGGCCTCCGTCGCCGCGTCGTCCTCCCGCTCTGCCCGACGCTTGCCGCGAAGGTCCCGGACACGCTCGCCGTCATCGCGCTTGGGGCCATCCGCGAACGCCTCCTCCGCGCGCTTCACGACTTCCTCGATCCGGTGCGTCAGGGCGGATCGATCCCCACGCTTGTCGTGCTTGCGATCGCGCGCCTCGCCCTTCCGACGGTCATCGGCGTCGTCGAGCTCCCAAAAGCTGCGATCCTGCTCCGCCGCGTTGCGGCTCTTCGTCGTGAGCCGGCAGACGTAGTATCCCGTCGGCGACTTCGGGTTGTGCCAGTAAACCTCGCCGACGATGCGATCGTCCCACGAAATCGTGACCTTCCGGCGACCGTCCCGCGCCTTCGCGGGCAGGCCGGAGGCCACCAGTTCCGGGCAGCTGTAGAACCGCCCCCGGAACTCGATCCCGCTGGGTGTCACCGAAACCTCAGCGCTCGCCATCATGGCGAAGCGGAAGAAGTTGTGATCATAAGACTTTGGTTCGCCGCGGGTCCGCAATCCATAGCGCCACAGGTCCAGCGGCACCTTGGGCACCCGGGCAGCGTCGACGTCGGCGTCCAAGTCCAGATTCTTCAGTTCGTGGTGGTTGTTGTATTCAAGGAATAGGCCGATCAGAATTTCGGTCAGATCGTCGAGCGTGAGACGGGCGGAGAAGCGGTAGTCCTCGGCACCCCGACCGCGATACGAGATGTCAACGTGCCCCGGCGCGTATGGTCCGATGCGGACGTTGGTCATGTTGAAGCGCTGCTCGACGATACCCTTCCAGTCGGCGCGATGGGGGGCGGCGGTCTCCACCGTGCAGTTGAACTCGCTGGCGAGCACGTCGCCACGGTGCGACTTCAGCTCGCCGCCGTCGGCGAGGAGCGCCGCGGACAGGTGTCGCGATTCCCAGGCGAACTTCGAGGGGTCGTAGCCATGCCGCCTGAGCAGCTCGTCCTTGGACTCGAGGCAATTGGCGAGCGCCATCGCCGCACCGGCCCACGACGCGTTGGTGAGGCCAAGGTAGAAGCCGACGATGTATCGCGACCAGACGTCGATGACGACGTAGAGCACCGGCTTGCCGATGATGTCACCGGCGCGATGCCGCGACAGCAGAGCCACCTCCAGGATGGTCGCGTCGATCTGGAAGCGCGACCCGGGGCCCCAGGTCTGTGCGGCCGAGGTGTCGAGGGTCGCCCGATGATCCTTGTCCCAGAGCGCGTCGCCCTTCTGTCTGCGTCCGACCCGCTCCTTCTGGTTGGTGCCATCGAACCACCACTTGAACTGTCGGTAGCTGGGGGCCGGGAGGTTGCGGTATTCCGGCTTGGGCACATAGGTGATCTCGCCCGTGTCGGGATCCTCCTCGGCCATCATGCACTCGATATCGGTGAAGCGCTTGTAGGCGCCTTGGAGCGTGAAGCGGTTCTTCGCCACCTTGCGCTCGGCATCGACGGCACGCTGGAACGCCTTCTGGATGGCGATTGTGACGTCGACGTGGGGCTCGCCGTTCGGCCCCGTGGGACGTCCGCGCTTCTTGCCGCCCGGCAAGGCGGGGAGCGAGCCCCGTGGCCCGCGTGAGGCGAAGTCGGGGATGAGTGCTGCGATGCGCATGCCCCCACGCCAGTAGCGGTCGAGCTTGTCCTTGATGGTGTTGCGCGACCGCTTCGTCTCGACGACCCGGACGCTGATCAGGCGGCCGCGCTGGACCGGGTCGAAGATCGCGGGCACGTTGGTGACCAGGGGTTCGATGAGCTTCCACAGCTCATCGCGCACTTCGATCTCCTTCTTGCTGAGGACGCGCCCAACGGCGCGGCTGACCTCGATCGGGTTTACGTCGACAGTCCAGGTCTCGGCCACGATGGCGGCCTCTACCGCCGTCGAGGCCATCAGCTGCGGACGCGAGGCCGCATCGAGCAGATCGAGGAGCGCCACCTGCGTTGCGCCGACCCACAACACCATCAGCCGCGCCGGCGCATCATCAGTGCCGACGAGCACGTGCCGCTCGCGGATGATCACGCTGCGGTCCCGGCCGCGGCGGCCGATGCCGGCAGGGCGAAGCGCTCGATGGGATCGCGCAGCAAAGGACGGGGAAGGTCCACGTCCACTAGCAGGCGCTTGCGCGCACCGAGATGGCGCAAGACCGAGAACGCCGTGCCAGCTGTCACTCCCTCAGCCGCCGCGATCGCAGCACAGACCTCCCCAACAGACCGGCCTTGCATGGACGAGACGATGTGCATCGCGAGTTCGGCGGTCCTCCTCCACCTAGCGGCGTCATATCCATTGACGTTCTCGGTCCAGTGCCAGTCCCGCAACCACCGGATGTTCTCGAAGCGGGACCCACGAAGCTGGCGATCCGTCAGGAGACCGAGCCTCATCCCGAGCGACTCCCAGTAGCGGCGCTCAAGCTCGAACTTCCGCTGCACACTGGGTTTGGCCAGATCCTGCACGGTCTTCACGGCGTAGGGCATGACCCGTGACCCTTCCGGGGTGGCCACGTCGATGACGAGGTCGGTGGTCATCACGATGTCGACCCGCGATGAGGGGTCGCGGGGGTGGCGCATGCCCATTGCCGCCGCGATGCGCCGCGTCTTCTCGCGGTCGAGCGGGAACTGCTCGCGAATGTCGAGCACGCCGCGCCACTCGAACTCGAACACGGCGTTGCGTTCAAGGTTGGACATCATGTGCATCACCCGGCCATGGGTGGTGCTCTTCAGCCTGCTCCGCAGTCCACGCGACGGCACGTTCGTGATCCGCAGCCACGGCTTGTAGTCGAGCCGATGGCCGGTGCCCCGACCCTCGGCCGTCCACTTGGCGAAGCGCTGCTCGTTGAACAGGTAGAGGCTTGTCGGCCGCTTCATCGGTTCACCAGCCGCACGACGCCGTCCAACGCCGACCGGGGTCGCCAAGTAAGCGCCGAAGTATCTGAAAAGCCGAATCGTCGCGCATCATTCCAGAATAGGAGCCAAGCAGTTAACGACTCGGCGACCACCCGCCCGACCGATGGCGCCGCTACACGTGGGCGCCCGAACCACGCCTGCAGCGCACGGGAGCCGGGGGCCTGGGTATCGCAGCGGAGATGCGCTCGGCTATGTGTCGAGGGCAGGCGCCCTCTGGCGTGCCATTCCGGATCGGAGGTCATCAGCGCTGCTCGGTCCAACGTGCCCAAGGCAGCCGATAAGTGGTCGCCCCTGTCACCACGACGAGGATGGAGCCGCAGCTCGGTGGGCTGGCCGGCTCAACCGCCGCGACTCTCCAGTCGCGGCCCTTCAGGGCGGGGTGACCGACGATGTCGGCGATGCGCCGACCGGAGATCGAAACGCCGGGCGTCTCGGGCGACTGCAGCAATTCAACGCGGAGCTCGCCGAATCGCGTGACGAGCCTGATCGCACCGATCCTGGCATCGACTTCGATCGAATGACCCGCGACGTGGACGCGCGCCCAACCTCCGTCCGACAGAGGCAGCCAGACGTCGTGCGCTGGATCCGGAAGCGACATCTTGCCGTGGCGGGAGAGCAGCGACGCGGCATAGTAGCGGATCAGGTGCCGCGAGGGATCGTCATCCAGGCCGCCTGACGTGAGCCGGGGTCGCTGGGGCCAGCCTTGCGCAGGCTTGATGCCCTTGACCACGTCGTCGAGCGAGTAGCCCTCGGCGGCCATGAGCGAGGCGAGGAAGGGCGACACCGAGCGGACCGTCGAGCCGATCTCCTCGCGAAAAACGGCATCCAACTCCGCTTGGTGCCGACGGCCCGCCTCCTCCACCGCAATGCGGGCGCGGGCCCGGGCGTCGCGAAGGCGGCGGCGGTCGGCCTGGGACGGCAGGTCCAACGGGGGCAGCATCATGGCAGCAGGTGGCCGCGGTGAACCTGCCAGCCGGCGGCGGGGTAGGCTGCTGGGGAGTTGGCCGTGCGGGTCACGACGACAGGGCGCCCGCCGCGATCACGAGCATGAAGAGGTGCGAGGTGAGGCCGTCCGCCCCGCGCCGATACGCGAGACGCCCCCAATCGTCCCAGCGATCGACGTGCTGCGCCAGCCAGGCGAAGAGGTCGTCGCGGTGCCGCTCGTCGGCGAACGCCTGCGACCACATCACCCGCCTCGTCGGCATGCGCGCCGAGGTGCTGATCCCCGTCAGCGTGATCAGGTGTTGGCGCCCGACGCGCTCGCGCGCGAAGACGTGCCGCCGCAGCCCGATTTCCCGCTCGAACGCGCGCAACGCGCGCTCACGCGCCTCGCTAGCGGCATCGGCCCCCGCGGACGCGATTGCATCGACAACATCGGCCAGTGGGACGTCCTCCCATTCCGGCTGGCGGGTCGCCTGCAGCATGAGCATCACCGAGCTGCCCTCGGCGCTGAGCGGCGCCTCCAGCGCGCTCACACGACCACCGGTCTCCAGCAATCCGATCGACGAAAGCCAGCACTGGTAAAAGCGCCAGGTCATCATGTCGCCGGCGAACAGGTCGTGCTTCCGTTCGTCGCCCGCGAGCCACCGGGCGTCGATCCCGGTGAGGACGCGGAGGAGCAGCTCGTGCTGCTCTTCCGCGAAATGGATGTCGGGGAAGCCGAGGCGGCCCTGCCAGAACGCGTCGCGCACGGTGCGCCACGTGCGGCCGTCCTCATCCTCCAGCGCGCTCTCGCCGGCGCGCAGCCACCAGCCCCAAGGCAGATCGCCAACATGGCGAGCCGATCCCGCCATGCTCAGCCGCCCCTCTGGGGATCGAGGCCGATCGCGGGAAGCGGGGGCCCCTCGCGCGGGGGCACCGGCTCGCCATCGGCAATCGCACGCAGCTGGGCGGCGAGGTTGACTACCTCGCGGACGACGTAGGCGTCGTCGCGGTACTCGGCGCTGGTCTCAGCCGCCATGAAGCGATTGCCGTGAGTGCGGCTGCTTGGAACGACATCGTAGAGGTGGTTGCAGCTGAAACCGAACCACCACGCATGAGCATCGGCCGCCCGGTAGTCGGTCGCGTGCTTCAGCGGTTCATACCGCAGAGGCTCCAGCGACACATGGCAGATCCGCCGCGCCTCCGCCACGATGCGCCGCTGGGGACTTGGGCCATCTTGGCAGATCTCCGAATAGGTCAGGCCGCCATGCACCTCGATGCCGAGTTCGGGCGAGATGCCCTCATGGTCCCAACCCCAAAGCGGGTGATCGCCCGGGATGCCCACATAGCCCGACAGGAAGGCGCCATGGGTGTCGCGCAGCATGATGCAGTCGTAACCGCTTGCCTCGTCCCGCCATGCCACCTTGTCGGCCTCGCCGAGCCACGGGCCATCGCCGCTAGGCTTCGCGCCGTGCACGTAGAAGATTTCGTCCGCGAGAACCGTCCGGTCGCGAGTGGCATAGGCGCGGCCCGTGACGAGCACGGTTCCCTCTTCGCGGGCGATGGAGCCGCCGGTCCCCGGCAGCTTCGTGACCGCCCGCTCAGAACCGAGGATCGGCGCGAGCGCCGTGCCCGTGCCGATGCTCTCGGGTTTCGCTGCCGTCGCCTTCCGCCCGCGGCTGGGCACAATCGACTTCGACTTGCTCGGCTTCCTTGCCATCGTCTTCTCCTTCGAAGTTGGGTCTCGGGGTTGTGCGTGATGTCAGGGCCGTCCGGCGGGGCGGGGGGCGGGCGCATACCGCTCGCGCCACGTCACCTTCTCGATGATCGGGCCGAGCGCCTTGGGCCTCGCGTCAACCGAGTAGATGTGGCCGGCCAGCCACCACTCCTCTTCGGTGCGGCGCGCGTCCGGCACGTCGCGCCACCAGCACTTCGGCTCTCGCTCGCCGTCCCAGCGGTAACCACGCCCCCGCAGCACGTCCTTCAGCTCGAAGGCGGCGCCGATGGCCCGGAAGCGCCAGCTGGGCGAACGGGCGGTGGCCAGCATCTCGGACAGGGCCGTCCGCCCGCTCGGCAGCTGGTGCGCCAGCAGGGCGATGACCGCGTCGACGTCGTCGCGGGCGCGGTGCGCCCCGTGGAAGAACCCGGCCTGCGCGAGCAGCCAGCCAAGCGAGCGACCATCGAATGCGCTCGCTCGCCAATCGATGTCGGCGCATGAGCACGCCCAGTTCAGGCCGGCGGCCGCGGGCAGGCGGCGCTCGATGTGGCCGCGATCGAAGGCGGCATTATGCGCGCAGACGAAGTCGGCCGAAGAGAGCAGGCGCACCACCGCGTCGTCGTCGATCGCCTGACCGGCGAGATCGGCGTCGGTGATGCCGGTCAGCCTGACGATGTCCGCGGGCAGCTCGCGACCGGGATCCTCGAGCCACGAGTAGCTGCGGTCGATCTTCACGATCAGCCCATCGGGGTCGCACCGGAACCGGCGCAGCGCGAGCTCGACGATCACGTCGCCAGCACCGAGGCCGCTGGTCTCGACGTCGACGACCACGCCGATCGTGGTGTTGACGCGACCGCCGACGCCAGTCTCGCCCTCGCGCACATCGAGACGGCGAAGCAGGCGAAACTGGCCGGGCACATCAAGTTCGGCGTCTGAATGCTGCTTCAGCATGCCAAGCTCCCCTTCGCTGGTCGTTGCGGTGCCCGGGAGCATCAGCCGACGAACCGCTGCTCGACGTTGAGGTTGAGGCCGGCGGCGAGCGGCGAGATCGGATCGCCGGCGATCAGCGTCAGCGTGTCGCTGATCGCCGGCGACAGCAGCGCCTCGACGAGCGGATCGGTGGCGTCGAAGCCTGCGGCGATGCGCGCTTCGACGGCGTCAGGGCCCAGGCGCTGGCGCAGGCGACCAGCCACCTCTGCCTCGCCGGTGGCGATCGACGCATGGAACGCCTGCACGGTCTCCGCACCGCGGTTCGCCACCACCGTGGCGGTGAACAGCCGCGCCACGCTGGCCTTGTCGCTATCCTCGCCGCCATCGCCGGCTTCGTCGTCGTCCGGCATTGGCGGGCGCCTCGCGCCGCTATCATCGGCGGGAGCGAGGGCATCCACCGCATGCGGGTCGGCGTCGAGCCCTAGCGACAGCGCGTGCACGAGCAGGCCGCGCAGGCAGCCCTCCCGGTGCAGGCACGCATCGATCGCGCTTGCCCCGTGGAACAGGGCACGAGGTGCCAGGAGCCAGCTCATCGGGTCGTGGGCGACGCCATCGCGCTGGAACCGTGCTCCGGTCTCGGCCGCCACGAGCGCGAGCCGGATCAGCGCGCGCCGCGTCGTGGGCGTTGCGATGTCTGCGGGGGAGTCGGGGTCGAGCGGGTCCTCGTAGGAGAAGGGCGCTGCGGGGACGGCGGCGCGATAACCACGGCCCGTGAATGTCGCTTCCATTCGTCATCTCCATGCCGCCAGCTGCTGCACCGGGACGCGGCCCGGCGGCGGGACCTGCGCAACCCTGAAGTAACTACAGGGTCATAACAGTTCAACCTTTCGAGACATATCGAAATATGCGGCTGTGCTGTCCCGATCTGAATCACACCTCGAGGCGACCAAGCATCGGGCGTTGCAGCTGACGACGGTTCGTCTACTCTGGAGGAATGGAAAAGATGAAGGCGATCACCGTAATGAGCGCGCTGGCCCAACCGACCCGGCTGGCCGTGTTCTCGCTGCTGGCGCGGGCAGGGGAGGAGGGGATGACCGCCGGCGAGCTCGCCGAGCGGACCGGCACCCCGTCAAACACGATGAGCAGCCACCTGACGATCCTGTCGCACGCCGGGCTGGCGACGTCCCGGCGAGCCGGACGCAACATCTTCTACCGGGCGCTGCCCGACGCGATCCGGCAGCTCACCGTCTTCCTCATCAAGGACTGCTGCGATGGCTGCGCGGCCATCTGCGACGATCTCGAAGGGGACTTCAACGCCTGCCGAAAACCGAAGCTGGCGAAGGCTCGTCCATCCGCCTCGGCGTGAACATAGCCGCTCACGGCGGCGACGCACCGCCGCATCTAGGTGGCAGGAAGGGCCGGCCGCTTCCTGCACGCGTTCGAGACAGGTTCCATGACCGCATGTTCGGCCATGCGTTGGTTCCGGCTCGCCCCGCCGTGCTCGAGTGGTAAGAAGGCGGGTCTCGGGATTGGGGCTTACGCGAACGGCGCGGTGGCGAGCAGGTCTTCGTTCTGGACTACAACCGTGCACCAGTTCCTTGCCCGCGTGACCGCGTTGTAGAGCAGCCGCCGCCGGTGCTCGTCGTCGCCACCGAGCTGATATGGCCAGAGCACCACCACGCCATCGAACTCGCGGTTCTTCGCCTGGTGCACCGTCATCGCCGCCATGCGGTGCTCTGCACCAGCATGACGCCGACGCCGCATCTTCACCTCGCGCCTTACGACCGCCGCGATCTCATCGCGGGTGAACGCGGCTTGCCCGCGTGCGCGGGATTGGAGCAGGACCCACTGCCGGGCCGCCCGCATCGGTCCGCTCGTGTCAGCTGCGTCAATGGCCGCAATCGCGTCGGTCATCGACACCGTGCCCGCGAGCACGAAGGTCGCGAGGAACCGCTCCGCGTCCTCATCGTCAGAACGCTCCCATCTGACAGGATAGGGGCCGCAGCCCCTACCGCTCGCTCGCTCTGCGACGCGGCGCACGACGTGGGCCGCGAACGGCCCAGCGCGTGACGGGGTGATCAGCGCGACCGTTCCGCCCGGGGGTCGCCCCCAGCCGATGGCGTTGGAGACGAAGGACGGCGCCTGGTTGTCACCCCGGGATGCGATGATCTTGAAAGTCCCTTGTGACCTAGGCGCGCGCCCTGCGCGCAATGCGGCCGCGGCGTCGAGAAGGCCCGGAACCCGCGTGCGGCGCACCCGGTCGAGCACCAGCGGCTCGGTCGCACCGCGCAGCCATCGCACGAACGGGTTCGGCCGCAAGTTGGCGTCGAGGCACTGGAACTCGTCAGCCGCGACCAGCATCTCGACCGTGTCCGACAGGGCCGCAACCATGCGCAGCCTCTCGGGCTTTAGGTCCTGCGCCTCGTCGACCAGCACGATCGGGAAGCTGGCGGCCACCCAGCTCGCGACCTCGGGGCGCTCCAGCAAAACGCCTGCGGCAGCACACTGGGCGTCGTAGTCCTCCTCATGGATGGCACCGACGCCGAGCATCGTCAGCAAGCCACGCCAGCGTCGAACCAGCCGCCAGGCGAAGCTGTCGATGGTGGCGCACTCGGCACGGCCTGCGAGCCCTTGCAGACCGCGCAACCTTTCGTGCAGCCGATGCTTCGCGCCCTGCATGAACGTCAGGGCCAGCACTCGCTGCCCGGGCGCGAGCGGCGCCCGCTCAAGCACGCGGCTCAACGCTGCCATCAGCTCATGCGTCTTGCCGCATCCCGCACCTCCCTCGACCGCGAACATCAAGGGCGGAAGATCCGGACCCGCGCATCGCCACCGAGCTCGGAGGTGAACCTCGGCGTGTCGCCGCCCATCGCGGCCGTGGATAGCGCGTTCAGCAGATCCCGCGCCCGCGCACGGCACGCGGGTGACGCCCCGACGGCGCCGGCCACGGCCTCATAGGCGATGCGGTCGTCCTTCAATCCATGCGCCGCACGGTCCTTGCTGGCGAGCCGGGTGATCAGTGCGCGCACGTCGGCGACGCCGGGATCGATGAGATCGGCGAGTGTGGCCACCACCCCTTCGGGATCGGCATCAAGTATCCAGCCCACGACGTGCTCGATCGCCCATCCGTCGGGCCAGCGAAGGATTGTCGATGGCGGTTCGCCCCCGCCCGCCAGCGCATCGGCATAGCCGCGCCCCGCGCCGTCGCCGTCCACCAGCGGCACCAGCGAGGGATGAAGGCGCCGCAGCTCCTCGTAGGTCGCCACCACCGCGCCGTCATGGGTCGGGATAACGCCGAGATGGCAGCCGAAGCGGCACTCGGTCTCAGGGCTCCAGTCTTGCGCAAGATCGACCGCGCGCACCAGCAGCCGGAGCCAATCATGATCGATCAGCCCCTCCGGTATCACCACGGCGTCGTGCATCAGGGCGTTGATCGTTTCCATCCGGTTGAGCTGGAACAGCTTGCGGATCGAATTTGGGACCGCCTGGTCGAGCGGACCGATCTGGAGGGGTTCGGCGGTCAGCGTTCCTCCGGAATTGCGGAGGATCAGAACCGTCCGTGGATCGGGGATCGAGGCGATCATTGGAGAGTGCGTGGAGACGAACGTCTGGGTCGAGAGCGCTTGTATCCTGTGAACGAGTCGCCGTTGAAGCGCCGGTGGTACATGCAGCTCGGGCTCCTCCAACGCCATCCAGAACCCCTCGCCGGCGGCTGCGCGCTGGCGTCCGAATTGGAGCAGGAGCAGCAGGTGCTGCAGCGAGATAAGGCCACTCCCGTGACGGCGCGCCGGCAGGCCGAGATCCGCACCATCATGGAGATAATGCGGGATCACCGCCTCGAGCAGCCCGTCGCTGTCCGTCGCCGTCACGCGCAGCTGCAGCCTTGGCTGGCTCCGAAAGAAGCCGCCGAGCTCCGCGTTCAGCTGGGCGACGATAGGCTCCAGCTGCGGATCGTCCTCAAGCGGCTGTGCTGGCGCCCGCAGGCGGTTTCGCTCGCCAATGACTGACTCGGCTGGCTGACCCGCCGACGACGCGACCACGCGCCGGAACAGCTCGGACCCGAAGGAGATCATGCGATCCCAGGTGCGGCTCGCCGGGATGAGGAAAAAACCGAGCTCCCTGACTAACCGGGCCGGGATCGGCGTGACCACCTCATCAAGGAACGGATCCTCCATCATGTCGTCATCGTGAAAGTAACGAAGGGTCTCGACCTCCAGCGATGGCTGATCGAACCTGGCGCACAGTGCGACCTGGCACGCGAGCCGCCAATCCGGCTGGCCGCGAGCGGCATGCAAAGTCTGTCTGGCCGGGTCCCACCACTTCACGATGGCGCGGTCGTCACGGAACCAACCTGGATGATCGGCGGGTTCGTCCCCCTCGAACCCGACGACGGTGGCGACGATCCTGATCCGATCCGCCGGTGCTGGGCAGCCGCCGAAGAAGTCATGCTCGGTGAGCGGGCGCACCATGCGGTCGCGGCCGAACAGAAGCGCAAGCGCCTCGATCACCGTAGTCTTGCCTGCGTTGTTCGCACCGACGAGAACGCTGTGGCGCCCGAACGCGATTGATGCTTCGCGAATGCCGCGAAAGTTCTCGATCTCGAGCCTTGCGATTTCCATGCCCGTCCTCTTTCGTCAGAACGGAACCAAGCGTTACGCGCGTTTCGGTTCTGGTTCTTCGCCCTTGTTACCGCCACCTCGCAGGAAGCTAGACCCGGATGGTGCGAGCAGACCAGCCGCTCCTGCGCGCCCGCAAAGCTGATCCGGTAATAAGGGGGTGATTATGACGACGGACCACTGGGGGCGAACGCCTCGAGGATCCTGCATTCGCCAACAGTCCCGCCCGCACAGCTCGAAATGATCGCCGAGAGCTCACGGCGCAGACCTCGTAGGTCCGCGATCTTGCGATCAACGTCTGCCAGATGCTTGGACGCGATCACGTCGATGGTATCGCATGACCTATCCCGCTGACGGGAAAGGTCCAGCATTGCCCGGATCTCCTCGAGCGTGAAGCCCAGGTCGCGCGTCTTCCGGATGAAGCGCAGCCTGTCGAGGTCGCCTGTCGAATATGACCGGTAGTTGCCGCCGGTCCTGGCTGGCGGCGCGATCAGGCCCGCCCGCTCGTAATAGCGAATCGTCTCCACCTTCACGCCGGTCGCTGCCGCCAGTCGTCCGATCGTCAGGTCCGCCACGAAACCCCTTGAGTCTCTAGTTGCTACAGGGTCCATATACCCATCCACGTCGAGTCGCACGAGGTGTAAATGGCCTGCAGCAGCTGCGCGTCGGGGAAGCCCGACCCCAACAACAGCCCGTCGTGGCGCCGCGCGCTGTGGATCGCACTCGCCGTGAACGCGACCATGTTCGTCGCCGAGATGGCGGCGGGCGTCGCGGGCGGCTCGAAGGCGCTCCAGGCCGACGCGCTCGACTTCCTGGGTGATGCAGCCAACTACGCGATCAGCCTCGGCGTCGCGGGCTTGGCGCTGGCATGGCGCGCACGGGCCGCGCTGCTTAAGGGCGGCACGCTCGCCGTCCTCGGCCTCTACGTCCTCGGCGCGACGATGTGGGCCGTCTGGCACGGACGCACGCCCGAGGCCGAGGTGATGGGCGTCGTGGGCGTCGCCGCCCTCGTCGCCAACGCCGCCGTGGCTCTGATGCTCTATCGCTTCCGCACCGGCGACGCGAACATGCGCTCGGTATGGATCTGCTCGCGAAACGACGCCATCGGCAACGTCGCAGTGGTGCTCGCCGCCGCCGGCGTGTTCGGCACCGGCACCGCCTGGCCAGACCTGATCGTCGCCGGGATCATGGCCGCGCTGGGCATCTCGGGCGGCGTCCAGATCATCCGGCAGGCGCGCGCCGAGCTGAGCGGCGGGCGTCCCGCCCACATCCTACAGAGCGGAGCAGCATGATGCCGGAACTCGCCAAGTCGAGACTGCGCGAACTCGTCGGGCTTGAACTCGAGCGACACAGCGCCTCCGCCGCCATCGGGGACACCGGTGCCGCTTGGTGGGCGCTGGAACGTGGCCACATCCTTTCGCAACCCGATCTTCCGCTGCACCTGCGGGTGCACTGGACCATGCTCGGCTATGCCGTCCGCCAGCGCGACCTGCGCGAAGTCGCGGGCCAGACGCTGCGGCTGGCCCTCGCGCCGATCGGCTCGCTGACCGGGCGCATACCGGTCGGCAAAACGGGCCGCTCCAACGTCAGCGCGTTCGAGGCCATGCCGATCCCCGCAGACCTGCGCGCCGCGATCGATGCGGAGACTAGGCCGTGACTGCTCCGCCGCTGACACGTCCGTCCAAGGGTGCTATTCGGGCCCCCGTGTCACGCATGCTGCGCTTCCTGATGAGCCTCGCGCTCCTCGCCTCCATGGGGCTGAGCGTGGCCGCGCACGCGAATGAGCAGATGTGCATCCCCGGCGTCGAAGCGACTGCAGTCGCCGGCCACGTCGACGTTGACGCCGACCAGGTCCCCGCCGACTCCGAGAAGGGCTATCCCCACCACCACGGTGGCTGCCACGGCCACCACGTCGCGGCTCCGCTCGACCGGGTCGCACATGCCGCCCCGCCGACGAGCACCGGCGAGCACATGGCCGGCGACAGCGCCGAACTCGCGATGGTCCAGCCCGATTCCACGCTGAGACCGCCGATCGCCTGACGTGCGCCGCGCCGCCGGAACCCGGCGGCCGTCATCACACGTCAGGAGCAACACATGCATCGCATCATCGCGGCCGCGCTGGCCGCATCCGTCTGCGCATCGTCGGTGCAGGCGCAGACCAGCCCGCCGGCAACCGCGCCGGATGGGCTCACGCTCGAGCAGGCGCTCGACCTCGCAGGCGCCAATTCGCCGGGGATCGGTGCGGCGGACGCCGGGGTCAGGGCCGCCGAGGCCCAGCGCCGCGTCGCCGGGCTGCGGCCCAACCCCTCGGTCAACGTCGAGGTCGAGAACGTCGTCGGCACGGGCGCATACAGCGGCATCCGCGGCGCCGAGACGACCGTCGGCATGTCGCTGCCGCTGGAGCTCGGCGGCAAGCGCTCCGCGCGGATCGCAGTGGCGGACACGCAGACCGCCCGTGCCCGACTGGCGGTGGTGACGGCCGGTGCCGATCTCAGGCTCCGCGTCACCCAGGCCTACAACGAGGCGGTGGCGTCCGAACGCCGGCTGCTGATCGCGCGCGACCAGCAGCGCATCGCCACCGAGGGACTTAGGGCGGCGAACGTGCGCGTCCGCGCTGGTCGGGCCTCACCGCTGGAGGAGCAGCGCGCCGACGTCGCGCGCATCAACGCGGACACGGCGCTCGCCCAGGCCGAGCGGGCGGTGACGCTCGCGCGCGGCAACCTGGCCCGCCTCGTCGGGCGGGAACCCGGCGCCCTCGACCTCGGCTGGTTCGACAGGGTCGCCCCCGGCGTCGGCCCGAGGCTTCCGGCCAGTGCGGAAGGGACGCTGGCCCTAGCCGCCGCGGAGGCGGAGCTCGCGACGGCGAACGCCCAAGTGCGACTGGCCCGGAGCCAGCGGGTCCCGGACCTGACGCTGAGCGCAGGGGCCCGCCGGCTGGAGGCCACCAACGACGTGGCGGCGGTGTTCGGCGTCAGCCTTCCGATCCCGCTGTTCAACAACGGCCGGGCGGGCATCGACGCCGCCCGCGCCCAGCGAGAGCAGGCCGAGGCGCTGCGGCGAGTCGCGCTGTTCGACGCGCAGCAGGCGATCGCCACGGCGGAGACCGACCTCGCCAACGCGGAGGCGAACGCGCGGGCGGCAAACGGTCCCGCGCTCGCGGCGGCGCAGGAGGCCGCCCGCATCGCCCGCATCGGCTACCGCGAGGGAAAGTTCGGCCAGCTCGACCTGCTCGAGGCGGAGCGCACGCTCGCCCAGACCCGGTCGGCCGCCATCGACGCGCTCGCCGCCTACCAAGACGCCAAGGCACGCCTGGAGCGGCTCACCGCCCGCGCGCCCGTCAACACGGAAGTCCAGCCATGAAGAAGACCATCCTGCGGGCGCTCGTCCCCGCGACCCTCGCCCTGACGCTCGCCGGCTGCGGCGGCGGCACCGAAGCGCCGGCGGAGAACGCCGCCGGCGAGCACGCGGTCGAGGAAGGCCATGCCGAGGAAGGCGTGGTCACGCTCACCCAGCAGCAGATCACGGAGGCCGGAATCGAGGTAGTCCGCCCGACCGTAGGCGGCGTAGCCGGCGCGATCGAGATTAGCGCCACCATCGAAGGCGATCCGCAGGGCGTGCAGGTCGCGTCCGCCGCGATCGGCGGGCGGCTCGTGTCGCTGACCAGGAACCTCGGGCAATCCGTCGGCCGCGGCGACGTGCTCGCCGTGATCGAGAGCCGCGAGGCGGCATCGCTCAAGGGCGAGATCGAAGCGGCGCGCGCCCGCGCGGCGCTGGCGCAGTCGAACCTCCGCCGCGAGCAGCGCCTGTTCGCCGAGCGCGTCTCGCCCGAGCAGGACCTGATCGCCGCACGCACCGCCGCGACCGAGGCCAACATCGCCCTTCGCCTCGCGCAGCAGCAGCTAGCTGCGACC
>CAKZIN010000080.1 GCA_936933955.1 uncultured Sphingopyxis sp.
TACCCCGCCCCGCGGCCCGCCGCTTCGCAGGGCGCGTCATGGCGCGACCGCGTTGGCGACGGTGAGACCGCGGCCAGCAACCTTGCGGGCGCGAACCGGCACGCGCCGATCCCGCCGCCGCCTGCGATGGCGCGCGGGTCGCAGCGCTCCTCCCACGCGTCGGTCTCGGACGCCGCCGCGCGCGCGCAAACCTACGCCGCGCTCGACCTTGGCACCAACAACTGCCGCCTGCTCATCGCCCGCCCGCAGGGGGAGGAGTTCGTCATCGTCGACGCCTATTCGCGCATCGTTCGGCTGGGTGAGGGGCTGGCGGCGAGCGGACGGCTGTCCGACGCGGCGATGGATCGCGCGATCGAGGCGCTGGCGGTGTGCGCCGACAAGCTGCGGCGGCGCCATGTCACCCTCTCCCGCGCAGTCGCGACCGAAGCCTGCCGCCGTGCGAGCAATGGCGACGCTTTCCTGAGCCGCGTGCGAAAGGAAACGGGCATCCTCCTCGACGTGATCGGCGCGGAGGAGGAGGCGCGGCTGGCGGTGATGGGCTGCCACCAGCTGCTCAAGCCGGGCGAGGGTCCGGCGCTGATCTTCGATATCGGCGGGGGCTCCACAGAACTGGTGTTGGTCGACGACGCGGGCGATTTTCCGCAGGTGCTGACCTGGCGCAGTGTTCCGTGGGGAGTGGTGACGCTGACCGAATCGGAGCCCCACGACAGCGATGACGCGGCCGCGCGCAATGCGGGCTATGCCGCCATGCGCGCCCGGGTGCGCGAGGCGATGGCCGATTTCCTCGCGGCCGCACAGTCGCACGGCGCGCCCGGAAAGGCGCCCCGCCTGCTCGGCACCAGCGGCACGGTGACGACTCTCGCCAGCGTCCACCTCGGCCTCAGAAGCTATGACCGCTCGCGCGTCGACGGGCTGGAGATCGCCTGCGACGAGCTGCGACACATCTGCGTCGACCTTGCCGGCATGTCGCTCGAGGAACGCGCGCAGCAGGCGTGCATCGGGCGTGAACGCGCGGACCTCGTCGTGGCGGGGTGCGCAGTGCTGGAGGAGATACTCGCCATCTGGCCCGCCGCCTCGCTCTCCATTGCCGACCGTGGCATACGCGAAGGAGTGTTGCGCCAGCTGATGCACCAGCCGCACGCCCGCCGCGCGGCGCCGGTTTCACGCCGATGAGCGGGCGTGCTCCCCCCGTCGGGCGCACGCGTGTGCGCACCGCGCGCAACCGTTCGGCGCAATCAACCCGCTGGCTCGCGCGCCAGCTCAACGACCCGTATGTGAAGCGCGCCAAGGCGGAGGGCTACCGCAGCCGCGCCGCCTACAAGCTGATCGAGCTGGACCAGAAGTTCACGCTGCTGAAGGGTGTGAAGCGAGTGGTCGATCTGGGCATCGCGCCGGGCGGGTGGAGCCAGGTCGTGCGCCGCACCGCCCCCGGCGCCACCATCGTCGGCATCGACCTCCTCCCCGTCGACCCGATCGAGGGGGTGGCGATCCTCGAGATGGATTTCATGGGCGACGAGGCGCCCGATGCGATCAACGCGCTGCTCGACGGCGCGCCCGACCTCGTCCTGTCGGACATGGCCGCGAACACCGTCGGCCATCCCCAGACCGACCATTTGCGCACACTCGCGCTGGCGGAGGCGGGGGCAGAGTTTGCCATCGCCAACCTCTCGCTCGGCGGGGCGTTCGTGTCCAAAGTGTTCCAGGGCGGCACCGACCGCGACCTCCTCGCGATGCTCAAGCAGCATTTCGCGACGGTCAAACATGCCAAGCCGCCATCCAGCCGCAAGGGCAGTCCCGAGCTGTTCGTCGTGGCGCAGGGCTTCAAGGGGCGCGGCTAGGGACGCCTTGCCGCCGCGCTCCTCGCCGTGCCGAGAGGCGTTCTACCCTCGCCGCGCTGCGTCGATCGCTGCCTTCAACTGCTCATACGGCACCGCACCGGACACCAGCTGGTCGCCGACCACCCATGCCGGGGTGCCATCGACACCGATCGCGCGGGCGAGGTCGAGATTCTGGCGCAGCTCGGCGGTGATCGCCGGATCGCTCAGCGCGCTGGCGTCGTTCGGCACCTCCGCGGCGATGGCAACGCGGCGGCGGCCTTCGGCATCGGCGCTGGTGAAGAGCGCGCGGTGGACGGGCATGTAGCGTCCGCGCTTGGCGGCGGCGAGCGCCAGCCGGGCGGCGGCCTCGCTGTCGGCGGAGAGGATCGGCAGTTCGCGGAACACGACCTTGAGCCGGGCATCCTCGCGCACCAGCCGCTCAACGGTGGGCAGGCTCGCGCGGCAGTAGCCACAGCGATAGTCGGTGAACATCACCAGCGTCACGTCGCCGTCCGCCGCGCCCGTCCAGGCGCCCGAAAAGGCCGTGGTCAGCCGCGCGCGGTTGTCCGCGATCGCGCTCGCATGCTGGCGGGTGCGCCCCGCCTCCAGCGCCTCTCCGATGACTTCGGGATGCGCGATGAGATAGTCGCGCACGACCGCTTCGGTGGCGGCGCGGTCGGCGCTCGGCAGCTGGCGGCCGAGCGCGAGGCCGCTGCTGAACAACAACCCCGCGCTTAGCAGCCACGTGCCCGGATGCGAGAGCCATGCGGGACGAGGTGACGGCGGCTCCCCGCGCCCTCCGCCTGAGCCGCGAGGGCCGGGCGTTCGCGGCGGCGGCGGCAGGGCGGACGAGTCCCGCGGTTCGGTGGGGGAGGGGGTCGGCGGCGAGGCGGCTGCGTTCATGGCAGCGGCGTGAGGCGCCCCGTCCGATGGCTCGGCGGTTGCCCCCTCGCCGATCACCTCGCGTTCGAGCGGCGTGTCGTTGGTGGCGGAATGAGCGATGTCCGCAGGGGCGCCCGCGAACAGTGGCATCGCAAGTTCGCTGGCGCTCAGCCGCGGCGGGTCGCCATCTTCGGCGAGCAGGCGGTCGAGCTGGCTTTCGGGCTCGGCGGCGGGCTCGCGGTGCGTCGCGCGGCGCACTTGCCCCGCAACCTCGCGCGTGGCGCGACCGATGCCTTCGCCCGCTGCGTGGGAGAGCGTCCGCGCGCGGTCGCCCAGCGCCGCGGCGAAGGGACCCGCGGCGTCGCCGCCTGCGCGCAGGCCATACCTTGCGCCACGCGCCAGCTGACCCGAGAGGTCCACCACGCGTGACGCGCTCGCGCCCAGCTTGGCCGGAATGTCGAGTGCGGCAACACGCGCGGGCACATCGGCGCGGGTGGAGATGGCAATGGTCGCGTCGGCGAAGCGTTCGAGCCCGTGCCGCAGCCGCGTCATCGCGCCCGCGCCCGACGTACCGCGCGCGCCTTGCGCACTCGCGGTGGGGAGCGGCAGCGGGCGCGCCAGCAGCTCCTCCGCGGAACGCTGGCTTGTCACGGACCCGCCGCCCGCCGACCGCCGCAGCGTCGCGGGCTCCGCGTCGCGCAGGGGCAGGGGCGCCGGACGCCAGCTGTCCGGATCGCCGCTGCGATCGATACCCAAAGGATTGCCGCCGCTCATGAAACCCTCGCACCCCGCCCCTTCACGCGGCGGACAGGAGTTCCGTCACGCCGCGCTGCGGCCCTGCCTAGACTGACGCCGCTCGCGTTCCAAGCGGCTGCGTGCGACGAGTGCGATGTCCTGCGCGCGGAGCGCGTCGGGGGAGTGCGCGGGGAGCACCTGTCCCGCGCGTTCGGCGCTGATCAGCGCCAGCCGCGTTTCCCCGATCAGCATCGCACGTTCAGCGGTGGCGAGCGCCGCACGCGCTTCATCGCCGCGCTGGGTGTAGATCACACCCAGTTGATACCAGGCGAACGGGTTGTCGTTGTCGCGCGCCACCGCCGCCTTGAGCACCTGCTCCGCCTCGGCATAGTTGGCGGGGTTTTCGGTGGCGATCAGCGCGTGCCCGAACAGCGCGGCGATCAGCGGTTGCGCCTGCGTCGCCTGCACCGCCTCCCGCAGCGGCGCGAGCGCTTCGGTCGGGCGCCCGCTTTCGAGCAGGATCTGTCCCTCCAGCTCGGCGAAATACGGATCGTTGGGCGCACCCGCCCGCAGCGCGCGTGCCTCCGCCAGAGCCTCCGTCGGGTGTGCGCTGCGGTGGAGCGCGTAGGCGCGGGCGTAGCGCGCTGACACGCTCGTATCGCTCGCCGGATAGCGTTGCAGCACGCGCGCTGGCTCGGTCACATAGCCGTAGAGCTTGGCCTTCACCCGCAAGAAGCGCGCCTCGATTGCCGCGTCCGAAGCTCGCGTCCAGGCAGGGTCGCTGCTGTAGCTGTCACGCAGGAACCGGATGCGGTCGCCCGACAGCGGGTGCGTGCGATTGTAGGCGGCATCGTCGCTCTGCGAGACGGCGAAGCGCATCTCCTGGTTGAGCAGCTTCTGGAAGAACTCGAGGCTGCCCCGCCCGCTGATGCCGGCTGCCGAGAGGTAGCGCATCCCTGCGGCGTCGGCGGTCGCCTCCTGCCCGCGCGAAAAGGCGAGATAGCTGCCGAGCGCGGCCTGCTGCCCTGCGGCCATCACGCCCATTCCGGCCTCGCCCGATCCCGCGACCCCGGCGGCGATGCCTGCGAGCAGCGACAGCAGCGCGATGGTGGTCGCACGCTCCGCACCGGGGTTGATCACCGCATGCCCGCCCGCGACGTGGCCGAGCTCGTGCGCAATCACGCCCTGCACCTGATTGGCGCTGTCCGCCGCCTCGATGAGGCCGCTGTGGACGTAGACGACCTGCCCCCCAGCGACGAAGGCGTTGATTGACTTGTCGCCCACCAGCACGACGCGCACGTCCGCGGGGTTGAGGCCCGACGCGCGGATCAGCGGCGCGGACATGTCGCGAAACAGCGCCTCTGTTTCGGCGTCGCGCAAAACCGATTGCGCATTGCCCGGCGCTGCGACGAGGGCGAGCGCGATGGCTGCGCCGATGCGGACGTGCGGCAGGAGCCGACGGGCGGGCCGAGTTGAGGACGAGGACACGGCTCGGACTAACCGCGCCCGCGCTGAACGCGGGGTGAAGACTATGTGGTCGCGCCGCCCGCTCATCCGACCGCCGGGGTCGGCTTGGCGGGGATGTTGGCGGGGTCCGAGCCGCGTCGCAGCGCCGCCGCCTCCACCACATCCAGCGCGCGTTCGAGCTGCGCCTGCCGCCGCGCATCGGCGAGCCACGCCTGCACGCGCGGGTCGCTCGCCCCCGGCAGCGCGTTAACCGAGGCGATCGCCGCTTCGTAGTTGCGGTCGGCGAGCGCGGCGCGCGCTTCGTCGTAACGCGCAGTCGGCAGCGTCGACGGGCTGCCCGCCGGACGCAGCACGATCAGCCGCCCAAAGAAGTCGGAGATGCGTTGCGCCGCTCCCCGCGCCGGCGGTTGCAAGGAGACCCGCTCCAGCGCCTGGAGCCGCCTTGCGAGTTGGGCTTCGCTGCGCCCGCTGCTGCTGGCAGCGACGATCGTCGCGACCGCATCGGGATGCGCGTCGGCGAATTGCAACCGCAGCTGCGGAGCGAGGTCGCCCAGCGGCAACCCTCGTTCCATCGCCCGGCGCACGGCGAGGGCGATCACCAGCCCCTCCGCGCGGTCTTCGTTGATCGTGCGCATGGCAATGGCGGTGTCGAGCCGCGCGATGCGATCCTCGATCACCGCCAGCCGCTCGGCGGTGGCGCCATCCTTGGCTTCCAGCTGCGACGCCGTGCGCGGCTGGGTCGGCCCGCTCGCGACGACCATCGTCGGCGGTGCGACGGGCGCAGCTGGGGTCACGCGTGCGACGACGGGCGCGGATCGAGCTCCGAACGGCCAGCGCCCCTGACTGTGGTCCGCGATCCACGCACCGATCGCTCCTCCGATCAGCAGCGCCACGGCGAGCGCCAGCAGCATGGGCCGGCGGGAACGGCGCGGGTGGATGTAGGGGGACGCGGGATCGATCATGCGCCGCCTTCCTGCCACAGCCGGACCGCCGCCGCCACCATCGCTGCGTCATGGGGCGCGTCGGCGATCGCGATCCGCCGCCAGCCCGAGCCCGCCGCCTCTGCCGCGCGATCGCTGATGGCGACCAGCGCGACCCGCTCCCGATCGGGGACGAGCGCGCGCAACCGCTCCGCCGCGCGCGGGGAGTGGGCCAGCGCAATCGCCGCCCCCGCGAGCGAGGCGGGTGCGACATCGCGCTGCTCGCTCGCATAGACGACGCGTTCAATGACGCCGGGGCGCGACAGCGGGCGCGCGTCGGCGCCGCGTAACCACAGCAGGCGCGGCGGCACATCGGGCCGCGCGAGCAACGATGCGCCGTCGGCATCGCCCACCACCGCCACCGCGAAGCCGACAGCGCGCGCAGCCTGCGCGGTCGCCTCCCCCACGCACCAGGCGGGGAGCGCGGTCAGCGCGGCTAGCCCCGCCCCGCCGTGGCGGAGCGCGTTGGCGCTGGTGAAGAGAATTGCGTAGAACTCGCCGGCGTCGGCTCGCGCCCACGCGCGCGGTCGGACCTCGAACAAAGGAATGATTCGGGGGGAAAGCCCAGCCGCTTCGAGCCGCGCGGCGGTGCTGTCCGCGCCAGGCTGCGGGCGCACGATCAGGACGTCGCCGCTCACCCCGCGAACAATTTGGCGACGCTGGCGGGCGCGCGAGCGAGCAGGTCAGCGGCAAGCGCCTCGCCGTCCTCGTCGGCGCCGACATCGCAGGCGCCCTCGACCATCGCGCTGCCGTCGGTCGCGAACAGTTGCGCGCGCAGTCGGAGCACGCCGCCCTCCTTGCGCGCGTGCGCCGCGACGGGGGAGCGGCAGTCGCCCCCGAGGCCTAGTAGCAAGGCGCGTTCGGCGCGCACCGCGGCGTGGCTGGGTTTGTGATCAATCCGCGCCACCGCCGCGCGCGCCTCGGCGTTGTCGGCGTGGACCTCGATCGCGATCGCGCCCTGCGATGCGGCCGGGAGCCACTCCTCGATCGCCAGCGGCACCGCGCGATCCGCCATCCCCAGCCGCACCAGCCCTGCCATCGCGATCAGCGTCGCATCGACCTCGCCACGCCCGAGCTTGGCGAGCCGCGTGCCGAGGTTGCCGCGGAACAGCTCCACCTGCAGGTCGGGGCGGCGCGCCTTCAGCTGCGCGGCGCGTCGCGGCGAGGCAGTGCCCACCCGCGCGCCCTCACGCAGGCTGGCGATGCTCTCCGCCCCCAGCAGCCCGTCGCGGGCGTCGGCGCGGGGGAGAATGGCGGCGATCTCGAACATCGTCGGGCGGATCGTCTCCACGTCCTTTAGGCTGTGGACCGACGCGTCCGTTCGTTCGTCGCACAGCGCCGCGTCGAGCTCGCGGGTCCACAGCGCCTTGCCGCCGATCTCCGCCAGCGCGCGGTCCTGCACCCGGTCGCCGCTCGCCACCATCGGCACCAGCTCGACCGCCGCCACGTCCCAGCCGTGCGCGGCGACCAGGGCGTCGCGCGCAAGTTCGGCCTGCGCCACCGCCAGCGGGGAGGCGCGGGTGCCTAGGCGGAACGGGCGGTCGGGTGTCGGAGCCATCGGCGCCAGCGCCTAGCGCGAAGCTTGCCGCACCGCAAAGCGCGGCTAAGGTCGCGCGCGTGGATAGCGGCGCCCCCATCATCCTCGGCATCGAATCGAGCTGCGACGAAACCGCGGCTGCGCTGGTCACCGGCGACCGCCGCCTGCTCGCCCACGCGCTCGCCAGCCAGATCGACGAGCACGCGCCGTTCGGCGGGGTCATCCCCGAAATCGCCGCGCGAGCGCATGTCGAAAAGGCGATGCCGCTGGTCGAGCAGGCGCTCGCCGAAGCGGGGCTGGGGCTCGCCGACGTGGACGCCATCGCCGCCACCGCTGGGCCGGGTCTGATCGGCGGGGTGATGGTCGGGCTAGTCACCGGCAAGGCGCTCGCCCATGCGGCGGGCAAGCCTCTGGTCGCGGTCAACCACCTCGAGGGGCACGCGCTGTCACCGCGGCTTACCGACCCCGTGCTCGACTTTCCGTACCTCCTGCTGCTGGTGTCGGGCGGGCATTGCCAGCTGCTGCGGGTGGAGGGCGTCGGCCGCTTCCGTCGTCTCGCCACGACCATCGACGATGCGGTGGGGGAGGCGTTCGACAAGTCCGCCAAGCTCCTCGGTCTCGACTACCCCGGCGGCCCTGCGCTGGAGCGGCTGGCGCGAGAGGGGGATGCGCGCGCGGTGCCGCTGCCGCGTCCGCTCAAGGGATCCGCAGAGCCGCACTTCAGCTTTGCCGGGCTAAAGAGCGCGGTCGCGCGCGCGGTCGCCTCCGGGGCCTATGCCAACGCCGACATCGCTGCGAGTTTTCAGGCGGCGGCGGTCGATTGCCTAACCGACCGCACGCGCCGCGCGCTCGACACTGGAGGAGAGGTTTCCGCGCTGGTCGTCGCGGGCGGGGTCGCCGCCAACGGCGCGGTGCGGCGCGCGCTCGAAATGCTGGCGGCGGATCGGGGCCTGCGCTTCGTAGCGCCGCCGCTGTGGCTGTGCACCGACAACGCCGCGATGATCGCCTGGGCCGGGGCGGAGCGCTTCATGGCCGGGCTGACCGACCCTCTCGACACCCCCGCCCGCCCCCGCTGGCCGCTCGATCCCACCGCCGAAGCCGTGCGCGGCGCGGGAGTGAAGGCATGATCGCCGTGCTCGGAGCGGGGGCGTGGGGGACGGCGCTGGCGCAGATGCTCGCCAGCGACGGCAGCGCGGTGACGCTATGGGCGCGTGAGGCGGAGGTGGTGGAGGGCGTCAACTCCGCGCGCGAAAACCGCATCTTTCTTCCCGGCATCGCGCTCGCCCCGAACATCCGCGCGACCAGCGACCTTTCCGATCTGGGTGGCGCGCAGCTGCTGCTCGGCGTCGTGCCCGCGCAGCATATGGCGCGCGTCGTCGCCGACCTGCCCGACCGAAACGCGCCCATCCTCCTCTGCAGCAAGGGGATGGAGCAGGGTTCGGCGCGGCTGATGACCGACGTGCTCGCCGATGCCGGCTGGGCGGGGATTATCGCGGTGCTGTCGGGGCCGACATTCGCGCATGAGGTGGCGGCCGGGCTCCCCGGTGCGGCCACACTCGCCGCGCCGACGCTCGGCGAAGCGGAGCGGCTGGCGCAACTGGTGCGCCGCGCGACATTCCGTCCCTACGCCTCCGACGACCCGATCGGCGCGGAGATCGGCGGGGTAGTAAAGAACGTCCTCGCCATCGCCTGCGGTATCGTCGACGGCGCGCAGCTCGGCCAGAACGCGCGCGCCGCGCTGATCGCACGCGGCTTTGCGGAAATGACGCGCTACGGCCTCGCGCGTGGGGGGCGGATCGAGACACTGTCGGGGCTGGCCGGACTGGGCGACCTGGTGCTGACCTGCTCCTCAACCTCCTCGCGCAACTTCAGCTTCGGGCGCGCGCTGGCGGAGGGGGTGAGCCCGGCGGGCCTTCTCGCCGACCGCCGCACCGTCGCGGAGGGCGCGTTGAGCGCGGGCGTGCTCGCCCAGGACGCGCGCTCGCGCGGCATCACCATGCCGATCGTCGAAGCGGTCGCCGCGATCCTCGATGGGCGAGCGAGCGTCGAGGACGCGATCGCCGCGCTCCTTTCCCGCCCGCTGGCGGTGGAGGGCTGGGCGGCGCGCTAGGCGCCGTCTCCGCTCCGCGGCCTCAGCCCAGCCTTTGGGCCACCAGCGCCTTGAGATCGACCTGCGCGCGCGGGCCGACCTGCGCGATGATCGCGCGGGCACACACCGCGCCGGCGGTCAGCGCGTCGTGGAGCAAGCGCCCCTCGGCGAGCGCGGAGAGCACGCCTGCCGCGAACAGATCGCCCGCGCCGGTGGTGTCGATCACCTGCTCGATCGGTTCGGCAGGCACGTCGACCCGCTCGCCCTCGCGGCAGCCGGTCGCACCATGTTCGCCGTTGGTGGCGATCAGCAGCGGCACCTTGGCGGCGAGCGCGGCGACCGCGCGGTCGTGGTCCGCCTCCCCGGTCAGGGCCTGCGCTTCGGCGGCGTTGGCGAACAGAATGTCGACCTGGCCTTCGTCGATCAGCGCGCGGAAATCATCGCCGTGGCGCGCAATCACGAAACTGTCGGAGAGGGTGAAGGCGACCTTGCGCCCGGCTTCGCGCGCGACGCGAATGGCGCGGCGCATCGCAGCGCGGGGCTCCGCCGGATCCCACAGGTAGCCTTCGAGGTAGAGCGTGTCCGCGGCCGCGATCTGCGCTTCGTCGAGCGCCGATGCAGGGAGGAACTGCGATGCACCGAGGAAAGTGTTCATCGTCCGCTGCCCGTCGGGCGTGACGAGGATCAGGCAGCGCGCGGTCGGCGGCTCGCCCTCGCGCGTCGGCGTGGTGAACTCGACCCCGAGTGCGGTGAGGTCGTGGCGGAACACATGACCGAGCTGGTCGTCGGCGACCTGGCCGACGAAGGCACATTTGCGCCCGAGTGCAGCCATTGCCGCGAGCGTGTTCGCCGCCGATCCGCCGGACATTTCGATGCCCGGCCCCATCGCGGCGTAAAGCTCCTCCGCCTCCCCTGCGTCGATCAGTCGCATCGAGCCCTTGTCGAGCCCGCGACCCGCGATCATCGCATCGTCGGCGCGAGCGATCACGTCGACGATGGCGTTGCCGATGGCGATGATGTCGGTGCGTTGGGTCAAGCGTCGCGTCCTTTAGGAGATCGCGGGCGCCGATAGGGGCGGGGCGGCACAGGCGCAAGCCGCGCGCCCTCCGCGGCGCCGCACGTCAGTGGACGAAGCGCGCCACCACGTCGCGATAGCTGCGGCTAACCTTTACGTCCGCGCCCGAGGTCAGTACGAGGAAGCATTCGCCGTTGGTGTGCGGCTTCACCTCACGTACCTGACCCAGGTTGACGATCCAGCTGCGGTGCACGCGCTGGAAAAACCGCGGGTCGAGCCGACGCTCGAGGTCCTTCATCGTCTCGCGCAGGATGAAGCTCTTTTCGCCGGTATAGACCACCATATAGTCGCCGGCGGCTTCGATCCGTTCGATCGAGTCGACGTCGACGCGGAAGATCTGCCCGCGATCCTTGATGTTGATGAGCTTTTCGAAGCGGCTCGACGCGACGGGCTCCGCGGTGTCGTCGCTCGCGGCGGCGACCTGTTCGGCGGCTTCGGGCGCGACTTCCGCCAGCACTTCCTTGAGTCGCTCCGCCTCCTCCCCCGCGCGCGCTTCGGAAAGGCGCCGCCGCACCCGGTCGAGCGCGTCGGCGAGCCGCTGCGGTTCCACCGGCTTCAGCAGATAGTCGACGGCCTGCGCCTCGAACGCCTTGAGCGCATGGTCCTGATAGGCGGTGACGAACACGAACAGCGGCGGGTCGACGTCCATCAGTCCCTGCACCACCGAAAAACCGTCGAATCCCGGCATCTGGATGTCGAGGAAGACGAGGTCGGGTTTGTGCATCTTGATCTTGCGGATCGCCTCGCGCCCGTTCTGCGCGGTGTCGACCACCTCGATGTCGCTGTGCGGTTCGAGCCGGAGCGTCAGCCCCTGCACCGCGAGCTTCTCGTCATCGACGAGGACGGTGCGGATGGTCATGCGGGAAGCGCGGCCCTGGGCTGCCCCGCCGGCAGTGCCTCCGCAGCAATGCGCCGGTATGGCAGTTCGATGGTCACCACGTAGCCGCCGTCCTTGCCCTGGCCTGCATCAAAGCGCTGCTCCTCTCCATAAGCCTGCGCCAGCCGGTCGCGAATGTTCGCGAGGCCGACGCCGGTGGAGGGAGTGGCGAGAGCGATGTCAGGCGGCAAGCCGCCGCCGGTATCGGACACGATGATGCGCACTCTTTCGCCGACGAGATGCGCGGCGACCCGCACGTCCGCACCGTCTTCGGACGGCGTGACGGCATATTTGATCGCGTTTTCGATCACCGGTTGCAGCAGCAGCGACGGCATCGCTGCATCCGCCGCGGCCGGATCGATGTCAAAACTGACGCGCAACCGCTCCTCGAACCGCATCTTTTCGATCTCGAGGTATAGCTTCAGCGTCTCCACCTCCTGCGTCAGCGTGACCATCGCCGACGGTTCGTTGGCGAGTGTGTAGCGCAGGAACGACGAAAGCCGGCTCAACATCGCATTGGCGGGCTCGGTCTGCTTGAGCAGCACCAGCGTCGATATCGAATTGAGCGTGTTAAACAAAAAGTGCGGGTTGATCTGGTAGCGCAGCATGGCGAGCGTGGATGCGGTGGCCTGGCTCTCCAGCGCCACCAGCTGATCCGCCTGCTGCTCCACCCGCAGAAAATAATTGATCGCGAAATAGAGCGCGGACCAGCCGGCCAGGAATACGATGTTGAGGAACAGCGGCACCAGCATCAGCGTGGAAAAGGCGACCTCCTCCCCGCGCGGCTGGATCGCGACCATCGATGCGTCGATGAACGCGTAAACGACGGTGGAAGCGATCAAAGCCCCGATCGCGCCCGCCCACGCAGCGAAAGTCCCACGCCGCATCAGCTGCCGGTAGACGACGGCGAGCAGGAGGCTGAGCGAAAAGCCGGTCAGCGTCGACACCATCAGCGGGGCGAGGCCAGCGATGCTCTGCCCACCCGCCAGCGCCGAGATCGCGCGGAGCATGAACAGCCCGCCCCAGCCGAGGCTCTGCAGCACCCAAAAGGCGCGAACCTTGTCGTCGAAGAAGGGCTGGGCGCGGGTAGAAGGGCGGAACGGATCACGCGTCGGTCCCGCCTGCGGCGGCGGCACGGCGGTGCTGGAGGCGACTGGGGGGGCGCCGACCAGCCAACTGCGCAGCGTATCGGACCAGTTCACGAGCAGGCGCTCCAGCACAGCATGGAGCCTATATGCGAGCGAAGCCGATGGCGGGACAAGCGCAATATGCCCTCCCCACCGGCGCTCGCCATCAGATGTTGGTCCGGGCGGAAGCCACGCGTCCGCCCGGTCCACAAGCCAGGCGCGTCAGATCAAAGCCGCTGCGCCATCTCGAGGTGATGTTGCAGAGTCGGGATCGTTTCGCGTGCCAGAGCCGCCGTCGTGGCGGGCCCCGTGTTGGCCTGGCGCTGATATTTTTCGATATCCTTGCGGTGATCGTCACGCATCAGCTTGCCGAACTCGCGATCGAATTCAGCGCCGCGCAAGCGGCTTAGACGGTCGTAGTTGCGCTGGCCCTCTTCGGTCGCCTCGTCGCGCAGGGTGATGCCGTGCTGCGCCGCGAGTGCCGCCAGCCGGACCCGATGCGCGCCATGTTCGCGTTCGAGCATGCGGCCGTACTCCTTGCCGGTTTCCGACGAGGCGCGCTCCTGAGCAAGCTTGCCGATCTGCGTTTCGCCGAAGTCTCCCTTGGCTGCCTCGACCAGGAATGCGGCGTCGACGCCCGCCGCATCGCCCTTCATCGAAGTCGTGGTATTGGTCGTCGGTGCGGTCGACGCGGTTGCGCCAGGCGAGGTCGTCACCTCGTTCGTAACGGTGCGTTCAGTTTCGGCCGGTCGACGGTTGCAGCCGGAGACGACCAGCGCGAGAGCGAGCGCCGTTGCTGCGACAATCCTTTTGTTAGATCCCATCATGACTTCGATCCTTTCGTGCCTGTCGTCGCCAGGGGCGGCGGCGCATCAGGTGTGAAGCCGGTGATCTTCGCCAGCGACAGGTAAACGCGCGCGGCAGGGTTTGGATCAAAGGAAATCGGGGTCGTGCGTGCGGGCATGGCGGCTGCGGCGGAGCGGCGTTGGGCTCAAAACCGGCGCCGTCTATGACATCGGCTCCGGTTCCTTCGAAGCCGTCGGAAGGGGGATCCATTCCTCCTCGTCGAGGTAGGGGAGCTTCATCCGCCCCGCTGCCCAGTCCGCCTTGGCCTGTTCGATCCGCTCCTTTGAAGATGAAACGAAGTTCCATTCGATGAACCGCTCCCCGACGGGTTCGCCGGCGATGAGCATGACGGTGGTCTCGCGAGTGGCGAAAAGGTCGGGTGCGTGCGCGCGTGACAGCACCGCCATCTCACCTTCCGCCACGCGCCGACCGGCAAGTTCAACCTCGCCCCGCGCAACGTAGATCGCGCGCTCACTCAACAGCGGCGGGACCGACAGGCGCGCACCCGGTGCCAGTTCCCAGTGCACGTAAGCGAGGGGGGAGTGCGTGCGCACCGGCGCGCGAACGCCGAACGCTTCGCCCGCGATCAGTCGACCGCGCACGCCGCCATCCTCCCATCGCGGCAGCTCCGCCGAAGGATGGTGGGTGAAGGCGGGGTCGGTCTCCTCATCCGCCTGCGGGAGCGCGATCCAGAGCTGGATCCCGTCGAGGCGTCCGCCCTCGCGCCGTGCGCGTTCAAAGCGTTCGCTGTGGGTGATGCCGCTCCCGGCGGTCATCCAGTTGACCTCACCCGGGCGAATCGGTTGCTGCGAGCCAACGCTGTCACGGTGCATGATCTCACCATCGAACAGGTAGGTGAGCGTGGATAGGCCGATGTGCGGATGCGGGCGAACGTCGACCTCCCGCGGCAACCCGGGCGCAAAGTCCGCGGGGCCCATGTGATCGAAGAAGATGAACGGACCGACCATCCGCCGCTGCGGCGCCGGCAGGACGCGGCCGACCTCAATCCCGCCGAGGTCCTTGCGCCGCTGACGGATGATGCGCTCGATCATGATCAGACGCGAAGGTCGGCCCAGTCGGGGTTCTTGTCGAACAGCCGAGCGACGTAGCTGCACGCCGGGCGCACCTTGAAGCCGTCGCGTCGCGCGTCGGCGACCAGCGCGTCGACCAGCTTGCGTGCGGCACCGGTGCCTTGCGTCGCCCCGTGCGCGTAGGTGTGGTCAGCGCTGACGGTGCCATCGGCGCGGCGCGAGTAGATGAGCTCCGCCTCCTCCGAAACGCCCTCGACGCGCGCGACATAGCGCCCTCCGCTGGCGGACTCTTCGTGACGAACGTCGATGTCGGGCATGCGCTTTCCCCTGGCTGGATGATGCGTTCACAACCCTTGGGGTCGGCACATGATCCCCTGGCGATGGCTTGCGCGAGGATGCGAGCATGGCGATGCTGGCGCGATGGTGCTTCACACCCCGGACGGGCGCTACATCATCGTGCGCGGGCGGCTATGGCGCGCGAGCAATCCCGCGCTGTCCGAACAGGCGCGCGCGGCCGCGGTCAAAGCGCTGATGGACGCTCGCCGCGCCAAGAAGGCGGCGATGGCCGCGGGCGATCTCCCGGCGCGTGCGGCAGCGAAGGCGGCGGTGGACGATGCCAAGGTCGCGCTGGGTGAACGCGGGCCGCCCTGGTGGGACGATGGCGCGCCCGACCTCAACCGGCGGTTGGTGAAGAACAGCCCCTACGCCGACTGGTGGCTGGGCCTGACGGAGGAGGAGCGCGCTCGGTGATGCTTGCGCGGGATGCCCCCGCGCCCCATCTCCGCCGGCATGGTTCCTCTGAGCGTTCTCGACCTCGTCCCCGTCATCGAAGGCGGCGATGTCGCGCAGGCGCTGGCCCGCACCGCCAGCGCCGCGCGCGTCGCGGAGGGCGCGGGTTACAAGCGCTATTGGATCGCCGAACATCACGGCATGGCCGGGGTGGCGGGAGCGGCGACGAGCGTGGTCATCGGACACGTCGCCGCGGCGACAGCGACGATCCGCGTCGGCGCGGGCGGCATCATGCTCCCCAACCATGCCCCGCTGGCGATCGCCGAGCAGTTCGGGACGCTGGCCGCGCTTCACCCCGGGCGGATCGACCTCGGCCTCGGACGCGCGCCGGGGAGCGACGGGCGTGTCGCGCATGCGTTGCGTCGGAACCTGGCGAGCGACGACGGGCAGTTCCCGCGCGACGTGGTGGAACTCGCGGCATATTTCGCGGGCGATCCGCGTCTCGGCATCACCGCGACGCCGGGGGCGGGTGCCGATGTGGAGATGTGGATCCTCGGCTCGAGCCTGTTCGGCGCGCAGCTGGCGGCGATGCTCGGACTGCGCTTCGCCTTTGCGAGCCACTTCGCGCCCGATCATCTGATGGACGCGCTCGCCATCTATCGTCGCGAGTTTCAGCCCTCCGCTTCGCTCTCGCGCCCCTACGCGGCGGCCGCGATGCAGGTCTTCGCGGCGCCGACGCGGGAGGAGGCGGAATTCCTCGCCAGCTCGCAGGCGCAGGCGTTCGTCGCCTTGCGGTCGGGTTCGCCGGGGAAGCTCCAGCCGCCGGTGGAAGCCTATCGCGAGAGCCTGCCGCCACAGGCGCAAGCGATGCTCGCCCACGTCGGGCGTCATGCCGCGGTCGGCACGCCCGCGGAGGTCGCGGCTTCGATCGCGCGGTTCGTGGCGGACACCGGCGTCGATGAGGTGATCACCACGGGTTCGGTCTTCGACCCGGCGGCGCGCGAACGCTCGTTGGTACTGACGGCCGAGGCGTGGTCGGCGCGTTCTTAATTCGACTTGGGCACGCGGCGCATAACCCCGGCCATGATCGAGCGGCCGCCGAGATCATGGGTTCGCTCGCCGCGACAGTCGATTAGGTAGTCCGCCGTGGGGTCCACCAGCTCCAGCATCAGGTCGAAACGCTGGCCGGAAACGGTTTCCGCCACCGACCGCACCGCCGCCTCTTGGCTGTCGGGGGTGAGGTAAGTGAGCACCTCCCGCACCGTCAGTGCCCGCCGCTCGGCGAGGCCGAACATGGCATAGAGGTTGTCGGACCAGGTAATTTTCTCCGACTGCAGGTCGATCTCCCAGAAGCCAATGTCCGCTTCCCGCGATGCGAGGCGGGTGCGGCGGACTTCGCGCTCGAGGGCTTCGGCGGTGGCCGCAATCCCGCTGCGGGTGCGGCGCAACAGCATGGCGCAGCGCTGGTTTTCGATGAGGTCACCGGCGACCGTCGCGAAATCGCGCATCGCGGCGCGTATCGCTTCGTCGGGCGGGGCGATCTCCGAATAGATGGTGCACAGGACGGCGATGGTACGGCCGCGGTCGTTCTTGATGGGATATCCAGCGTAAGTGACGCTCGGCATCGCCCGCGAGATCATGGTGTCGCGGGTGCGGGGATCGGCGGTGATGTCTGGAACGACAAGTTCGCGGCCGCTCTCGATCACCAGCCGACAAATGCTATCCGCAAGCGGGGTGCGTTCGATCGTGATTCCGGCGCGGGCGTAAAAACGCTGGCACTGGTCGTCGATGAACGTGACCGTTGCAAGGCGGGCCCCCGAATCGCGCCGGGCGAGGTTGACGAGGATCGTCAGCGACGTCGGAGCGACGTTCTCTTCGGAAAATACCCAGTTGTACATAGACCCTCAGTCTGCCCGTCGGCGCAGTGGGTTTCCAGAGGTTAATGACTTGTTACCCGGCGAGTGGGGTTTTTTGTGCCGCAGTAGGGATTTGTTTACGCATTTGCGCGATATGAGCCCCGTCGCGGCGCTGTCGGGGACCAGCAAGAGCAGCGCCAGCAACGAAAAGGGCGGCTGAAGCGATAAGCTCCAACCGCCCTTCCGAGGAACGACCGCCCGAGGGGACCAGACCAAGGGCTGTCGACAAACCGGGAGACTGGGGCTCCGGGTTCGAAGGCCGTTCTCCTCCACAATCGTAAACGATTGGTGAAGTTTCACCTGCGAATGCGAGCAATTCGCATTTGTTGGTGCGTTTGTCGGCGGCGGTGGTGCGGCTCCCTCGGTGCGCTCGCGCCAGTCGGGCGCGTCGCTGGCCTCTCCGTCCCCCGTTTATCCGCTGTTCATTTGCACGGGGCCCGTCCGCGGGGTAGGGCGCGAAGCCATGTTCTCCATGCCCGAGGGTTCTCATCCGATGCGCTCCAAGTTCACCTCCAGCCTGCTGCTCGGTCTGACGGTTGCGTTGGCCGCGCCGACGCTCGGCGGGTGCGCGCGTATGCGGGGAATGCAGGGCTATATCTTTGACCAGACGCTGGCGGATTCGATCGCGGTGGGGATCGACAATCGTGCCTCGGTCGAACGCACGCTCGGCCGTCCGACCTTTGCGAGCCAGTTCGGCGGCGGCCAGATGACGTCGCCGGAGCAGGCGCGCGACTGGTATTATCTGTCACGCCAGACTCGCCAGCTCGCCTTCGGTCGTCCGCAGGCATCCTCGCAGCTGGTGCTGCACGTGCAGTTCGACGCCAACGGCAACGTCGCTGCGGTCGATCGCACCGGGGTCGACCGCGTGGTTCAGCTGTCCCCCAACGGCGACAAGACGCCCACCCTCGGCCGTGAACGCAGCTTCTTTGAAGAGCTGTTCGGCAATATCGGCACTGTCGGCGCGCCGGGTGCAGGCGCCGGCGCGGGTAGCGGACCCGGCGGCGGCTGAACGGGCCTCGTCAGCGGTTTTCGCTGGTCTCCCGCGTGCCTCCGCCTGCGCGGGAGCACGCCCAGCGCGCTACGCGTCAGCTTCCCCGCACCCGCGCGATCCAGGCGTCGACCTGCGCGTCCATCACATCGAGCGGCACCGGGCCCTGCTCCAGCACCGCCGCGTGAAAGTCGCGCAGGTCGAAGCGGTCGCCTAGCGCCTGTTCCGCCCGCGTCCGTGCCGCGCGGATGGCGAGTTCGCCGATCTTGTAGCCGAGCGCCTGCCCCGGCCAGCTGATGTAGCGGTTGACCTCCGCTTCGATGTTGGCGTCGGTCAGCGCGCTGTTGTCGCGCATGAAAGCGATCGCCTGATCCTTGCTCCAGCCCTTGGCGTGGATGCCGGTGTCGACCACCAGCCGGCAGGCGCGCCACATTTCATAGGACAGACGCCCCATGTCCGCCTGCGGCGTGTCGTAGAGCCCCATCGGAATGCCGAGCCGCTCCGCGTAGAGGCCCCAGCCTTCGACGAAGGCGGTGAAGCTGGAGAAGTCGCGCCGCCAGCGTGGCAGGTCGAGCTCCTGCTGCAGCGCGATCTGAAGGTGGTGGCCAGGCACCGCCTCGTGCAGCGACAGCGCGGGGATCTCCCAGAACGGGCGTTGGTCGAGTTTGCTGGTGTTGACGTAATAGGTGCCCGCCGTCCCCGCCGCGGCCGATCCGCCGCTGTAGTAGGCGGTGGTAGTGCCCTCCGCTGTCTCCGCCGGAATCTCGCGGATGGTATAGGGGAGCCGCGGAAGGGTGCGGAAATATTTGGGCAGCTCGCCGTCGATGCGGCGGGTGATGCGCGCGGTGCGCTGCATCAGTTCCTCCGGCGTGCGCGCGAAGTAGGCGGGGTTGGTGCGCATGTCGGCGATCATCGCTTCGCGCGAGGCGAAGCCCGCACGTCGCGCGACCTCGCTCATCTCGGCGCGGATGCGGGCGACTTCACGCAGCCCGATCTGGTGAATTTCCTCGGGCGTCTTGTCGGTGGTCGTCTCCTGCCGAGCGCGAAACGCATAAAAGGCGGCGCCGCCAGGCTGCGCGGACACCCCCACCGCGCTGGCGCAATGCGGGCGATACTCGCGCTCGTAAAAGGCGAGGTGCCGGTCGAGGGCGGGGTACACCTGCGCGCTGATGACCTGACGCGCGCGAGCCTGGAGCGCGCTCCACTGCGCTTCGGGAATGGCGTCTGGGCGCGGCCGGGTGAAGGGCGCGTAGTAGCGCGACTGGGCGACGTCCGCCGCCTTCAGCCCGCTGATCGAGCGCGGATGGCCGTCGAGCACCGCACAGGGCAGCGTGTAGCGCCCGCGGACCGCCTGGCGCACGACTTCGATCGCGGCGTCGCTCTGCGCCGGATAGAGCTCCATGCGGCGGATCCAGCCCTCATAGTCGGCGGCGCGTCGGAACGGGAGGCCGTCGGCGAGGCCTGCGAAGCCCTGATGCCAACCAGCGTAGGTGGTGAACAGCTGGTAGCGCTGGCCGAAGCGGTTGGCCTCCACCGCCTCGCTCAGCTGGCGGCGCATGATGCGCGCGGCGGTGGCCTGCGCCGGAGGGAGTTGCGCCAGCGGCACCCGCTCCACCCGGGCGAGCATCGCCTGCGCTTCGTTCGCGCGCGCGTCCATCGCCGCGACGCTCGGGTCGGTGAGGCGGATGGTAGTCTCACCGACGCCCAGCATCGCGGCATATTCGGGGCTTTGTCGCAGGAGCAGCGCATCATAGTCGCGCTCGATCGCGGCGAAATCCTCGACCGGACCGGCATATGCAGCGGTCGCGGCGAGCAGCGCCGCGGTTGCGGCTATCAGACGCGTCATCATTCTCTCCCAATCCCTATGCCAGGGAGCTTAGCGTCACGGCGGCGCGTCGCAAGCGGCCGCAAAAGCGGCGAATCGAGCCAAGCGAACGGCGAGGCGTCAGGGCGCTCAAGGCGCGATGATTGACCGTTAACCATTTGGCCCGCAAGAAACGTGCAAGCGGCAGGAATGCGGGGGAACAACCTATGGCGGTATTCGCGGCGGCAAGCGTCGGACGGCGGCTGGTGGCGCCAAGCGCCACGCAGTTGGCGCAAGCGATGGGCCGCCACGCCTCCGCCACCGTCCTGATGTTCGCTGTGATGCAGAACTGGGGCGTCGTCGCGCTCGCAGACCGCCCCTATGGTCAGCTCCTGCCGTTCGTCGCCCTCGGGCTGCTGCTGCTCGTGGCGCTGCCTTATGCCCGGCGGGTCGAGCGCCGCTGGCGACGGCTCGCCGAAGCGGCGCTTCCGGGCGGCGACCTTGAACGGCACTATCGTCTCGACCGCGCGCGGCTGTGGCGGGGCGCGTTCCTGCTGCCTGCGCTATGGATCGGCGCGGTCGCGGTGCTGAGCCTGCTCGTTCACTAAAGCCCGCACAGGCCGTCAGCCTTCCCCCCGTTGCCGCGGCGCACTAGATGCGCGGCCATGCTTGATGACCTGCCTCCCGTCCAACGCCTGATCGATGCGGGAGAGGCGGCGGTGCGCGCGGCGCGCGCGGCGGGAGCGGATGCGGCGCAGGCGGATGTCGATGCGGGCGTGTCGCTGTCGATCGGCGTGCGCGACGGTCGCCTTGAAGACAGCAGTCGCGCCGAGAGCGAAGGGCTCTCGCTCACCGTCCATGTCGGCCAGCGCAGCGCCAGCGTGTCGAGCGCGGACCTGTCGCCCGCGACGCTCACCCAGCTGGCGGAGCGCGCGGTGGCGATGGCGCGGCTGGCACCCGAGGACCCCTACGCCGGGCTCGCCCCGGCGGAGCGGCTGGCGGGGGGCGAGGAGCGCGCGCTCGACCTAATCGACCCTGCGCCTCCGCCCACGCCGGAGGCGCTGCGCGACATGGCGCTGGCGGCGGAGGCAGCGGCGCTGGGTGTCGCGGGCGTGACCCTCTCCGAAGGCGCGGGCGCTGCGGCGAATGTCGGCACGCACGCGCTGGTCACCAGCCACGGCTTCGCCCGCGCGGCGAGCGCCACCGGCCACATGCTCTCCGCCTCGGTGCTCGCGGGCCCCGCCGACGCCATGCAGCGCGATGGGGACTATGCGAGCGCGCGCTTCGCCGCAGACCTCGACGCAGCCGAAGCGATCGGTCGCAGCGCGGGCGAGCGCGCGGTGCAAAAGGTCGCGCCGGTGCGCGTGCGCAGCGGCGCGATGCCGGTCGTTTTCTCGCCCCGCGTCGCGTCGAGCCTCATCGGTCACATCGTCTCGCTGATGTCCGCGCCGCGCATCGCCCGCAAACGCAGCCTGTTCCGCGGGCGAGAGGGCGAGGCGCTGATCGCGGATGAGATCACGCTCACCGACGACCCCTGGCGCGTACGCGGCCTTCGCAGCCGCAACTGGGACGGGGAGGGCGTCGCAAGCGTGCCGACGTTGCTGGTCGATCGCGGCGCGCTCGGCCCGTGGCTGACCGATGCCGCATCGGCGCGCCAGCTCGGCCTGCCGCTGACCGGGCATGGCGGGGGAGGGGGCGGTGTCTCCGCCTCCAACCTGATCGTCGCGCCCGGCCCGCGCAGCTTCGACGCGCTGATCGGCGACATCGGCGAAGGGCTCTACGTCACCGAGCTGCTCGGTCAGGGGGTGGACCTTGTCAGCGGGGATTACAGCCGCGCGGTCGCGGGGCGGCGGATCGTCGGTGGCGTGCTCGGCGAAGCGTTCGACGGTGCGACCGTCGCGGGCAACCTCCTCGACATGTTCGCGAGCTTGTCGGCAGCGGACGATGTCGACCGGCGCCGGTCGGTGCATGTCCCCTCGCTGCGCTGCGATGCGCTGACCGTGGCGGGCGACTGAGCATGGCGAGCCTCGAGGCGATCGCGTCGGCGGCGCGGGAGGTCGGCGACCGCGCGCTCGAACGCTGGCGATCGCTGCGCGGTGGCGGTGCGGTGCGGCAGTGGTCCAAGGCCGACGCCAGCCTGGTGTGCGAGGTCGATCTCGACGTCGATACGCGGCTCAAGACGTTGCTCGGCGCGCTCGCCCCCGATGCCGGCTGGCTCAGCGAGGAGACCGCGGACGATCCGGCGCGGCTGGGGCGCAGGCGGCTGTGGTGCGTCGACCCGATCGACGGCACCCGCGACTTTCTGCGTGGCCGCAGCGGCTGGGCGGTGTCGATTGCCTTGGTGGAGGAGGGCGCACCGGTCGCCGGCGTGCTCTACGCTCCCGCGCGCGACGAGCTGTGGGCGGCGGAGCGCAGGCGGGGGGCGACGTGCAACGGGCGATCGCTCAGCGTCGGCGCGCGCGACATGTTGGCCGGCGCGCGGGTGCCGAGCCACGACCTCCCGGCCGAGGACCGCGACCTCACCAAGGTCGAGCAGCCCAACAGCATCGCGCTACGCATGGCGATGATCGCCGCCGACCGCGCCGACCTCGTCGCGACGCTGCGCTGGGGGTTCGAGTGGGACATCGCCGCCGCGGCGCTGATCGTGGCGGAGGCGGGCGGACGCGTTACCGACGCGCTGGGCGCGCCGCTCCACTTCAACAAGCCCGATCCGCAAGCGTTCGGCGTGCTGGCGAGCGTCCCCGGCATCCACGCCGCAGCGGTGGAGCGGTTGGCGGAACGCGCGAGGGTGGCCCTGCGCAAATAAGCCGACGAGTCGCGGCCACTGTCATGCTGAAGTTCAGGGCGTCGAGATTGTGGTGGGGCGAGCGATTTGGCAGGGGGCGGCAATGACCGACGCTGCTTCCCCCGCCGCCGCCCCTTCCGCCACCGACCGCCCCCAGCGCCCGCTCGCCGCGATCATCCTCGCTGCGGGTTCTGGCACGCGCATGGCGTCGGCGAAGCATAAGGTGCTGCATCCGATCGCGGGCAAGCCGATGCTCGACCATTTGCTCGACGCGGTGGGGGCGATCGGGGCGGAGCGGACCGTCGTGGTGGTCGGCGCGAACGGCGATCAGATCGAAACGCACCTCCACCGCCGCTCGGATGCAGAGCGGCTGACGGTTGCGTGGCAGCACGAACAGCTCGGCACCGGTCACGCCGTGGCGCAGGCAAAGGCGGCGCTCGACGGGTTCGCGGGGGATGTGCTGATCCTCTACGGCGACGTGCCGCTGGTGCGCCCGGAAACGATGCGCCGCATGGTCGAGCGGCTGAACTTCGGCATCGAACCGCGCGCGGTGGTGCTCGGCTTTCGCCCGGAGGACGCGGGCGCCTATGGTCGCATCATCGCCGGAAACGACGGCACCATCGCGCGCATGGTCGAATATAAAGACGCCAGCGCCGAAGAGCGCGCGGTCGACCTTTGCAATTCAGGGCTGATGGCGGTGCGCAGCGCGGAGCTGTTCGTGCTGCTCGACCGCATCGGCAACGACAATGCGGCGGGCGAATATTATCTTCCCGACATCGTCATGCTGCCCGGCGCCAAGAGCGCGGTGATCGAGGTCGGCGATCCGGTGGAGGTCGCCGGCGTCAACAGCCGCGCCGAACTGGCGAGCCTCGAGCGGGAATGGCAGCGCATGGCGCGGGCCAAGGCGATGGCGGCGGGAGCGACGCTGCTTGCGCCCGAGACGGTGTTCTTCTCCGCCGATACCGAGCTCGGTCGCGACGTGGTGGTCGAGCAGAACGTCGTGTTCGGCCCCGGGGTCCGCGTCGCCGACAACGTCCGCATCCGCGCTTTCTCGCACCTCGAAGGTTCGCAGGTTGCGAGCGGGGCAGAGGTCGGCCCCTACGCCCGGCTGCGCCCCGGAGCGGTGCTCGAGAGCGGGGCGAAGGTCGGCAACTTCGTCGAGGTCAAGTCTGCCCGACTGGGGGAGGGGGCCAAGGCCAACCACCTCAGCTACATCGGCGATGCCGACGTCGGGGCGGGAGCGAACATCGGCGCGGGGACGATCACCTGCAACTACGATGGCTATTTCAAGCACCGCACCGAGATCGGCGAGCGCGCATTCATCGGCTCCAACAGCGCGCTGGTGGCGCCGGTGAAGATCGGCCGCGATGCGATTGTCGCGGCCGGCAGTGCGGTCAGCCGCGACGTCGCCGATGGCGAACTGCGGCTCGTGCGCGCCGAACAGCTGGTGAAGCCCGGCTGGGCGGATCGCTTCCACGACGCAATGCGGCGCAAGAAAGCCGAGGCCGCCGAGCGGACACCCAAAGCGGGCTCTTCTTGAAACTTTAGCCGCCGCGGTTTATTGTGCAGTGCAACATAACGGCGTGCGCGTCGTTGTGGACCCTATAACGCGCCTCGGCATCGACCTTGGCGCACGTTGGCGGCTCTCCCCGCCCTCGACAAGGAACTGCCATGACCGAGAACATCAAGAGCCAGGTCGAAACCGCGCAGGCGCAGGCTGCGGAGTTCGCTCAGACCGCGCAGACGCAGATGACCGACGCCGCTGCCAAGGCGCAGGAAAGGCTGCGCGATGCGACCGAGTTCGCGCGCGGTAACGCCGAAGCGTTCGCCGAATCGACCCGTATCGCGATCGAAGGTTTCAACAGCCTCGCCAACGAATGGGCGACCTTCGCCCGTTCGCAGATGACCGAAGCGACCGAATGGTCGAAGCGCTATGCCGCGGTGAAGAGCCCGACTGAGCTGGTCGAGCTCAACCGTGAAGCGATGCAGGCGGGCATCGACGCGCTGGTGAAGCAGTCGAGCAAGGCGACCGAACTCGGCCTCAAGCTCGCCAACGATGCGACTGCGCCGCTGTCGAGCCGCATCGCGATGGGCGTCGATCGGCTGAAGACCGCCGCCTGAATTATCGCTCGCCGGTCCGAGCGACCGGCGGGAACCCGCAGCGCCCGCCCCTGCACTTCGCGTGCAGTGGCGGGCGTTGTCGTTTTCGGTCAGTCACGGCGGCAGCGGCTGCTTGTCAACGTGGGGGCCGAGACCCTATTTTAGGCCGATGCAGCCCCTGACTTCGGTTTCCTCCACGCGCCTGCCGCAGACGATGACGGACGATGATCGCCGCGCGCCGCCGGGCGACGACACCGGCACCGGGCTCGCCACCCGCACCCGCGCGCGGGCGAAGAAGCCGTCGCTCTACAAAGTGCTGATGCTCAACGACGACTACACCCCGATGGAGTTCGTCGTGATGGTGCTGCAGCGTTTCTTCCGCATGGACATCGAACAGGCGACGCGCGTCATGCTCCACGTCCACCAGCGCGGGGTCGGCGTGTGCGGAATCTTCAGCCTGGAGGTCGCGGAGACCAAGGTGACGCAGGTCATGGACTGTGCCCGCGCCGCTCAGCACCCGCTGCAATGCACGCTGGAAAAGGCCTGAGCCAGGCTCTCTGCCGCTCCGCAAGGTTTCCAGAAATACGTGTGCCCCCTAAGGAGGCAGGGTACGTTGGTGGAGCCTAGCGGGATCGAACCGCTGACCTCCTGCATGCCATGCAGGCGCTCTCCCAGCTGAGCTAAGGCCCCGTCACCAACGAAGCGCGTCCGGGGTGGCCCCACGCGTGGGGGCGCGGGTGGACGCGATTGCGAGGCGCGCCTTTAGCGGAGGCGCGCCGCGCTTGGCAAGACGCAAGATGCGCCCTGCCGTCTAACCGTCAGACCTCTTCGTCGCCGTCGCCGGGGGCGTCGACGCCCAGGTCATCGTCGCCGCCGAGATCCACGTCATTGTCGGGCGAAACGTTGTCGTCATCCTCGACATCGACGTCGAGATCCACGTCGGCGGGCGCATCCGCCGCTTCCGCCGGGGCGACGCCAGGCTTGGCCTGCTCGAACGGCATCGGCTGCTTGGACTTCAGCGCCGGTTCGGGCTGCCAGGCATAGCCGCACTCGATGCAGGTGACCGGATCGTCCTTTTCGAGGTCATAGAAGCGGGTGGCGCATTTGGGGCAGCTACGCTTGTGGCCCCATTCAGGCTTGATCATCGAATCTCTGTCCGCTGGAGGGTCGCGAAAGGGCGCAAAACGTCGCGGAGAGCGCGCCGTTCGCCCGGCGGCGCGCGCCTTGCCAGAGCGGGGGCGCAGTGTCAAAGCCGCGCGCGATGCGAGCCGCCATCGCCCCCGCGCCCGCGCGCTTCGCCCCC
>CAKZIN010000081.1 GCA_936933955.1 uncultured Sphingopyxis sp.
CGCCAGCCCGTACGCCGCCGCCGCGCCCGCGCCGAGCAGCCACGACCCGCTGACCCAGCCGACCAGCGCGCAGCTCGCCAGCGCGGCGAGCGCAATCAGCGCCCACGCCAATCGCTCGGACGAAGCGTCGAGCCCCGCAAAGGGGCTGGCGGTGGCGGCGCGTTTCAGCACGACATCATCCCGTGAGGCGCGCCGCCACTGGCTCCCTTACCAGACGCGCACGCGCTCGGCCGGCGGCAGATAGAGGCGCTGGCCGGGCTGCACATTATATGCCGCATACCAGGGGTCCTGGTTGCGCACGACGTAAACGCGCTGGATCGACGGCGAATGCGGATCGGTGGTGAGCCGCTGCAACAGGTTCGCATCGCGGTAGTTGCGCCGCCACACCTGCGCCCAGCCGAGGTAGAAGCGCTGGTCGCCGGTCATGCCGTCGATCACCGGCGCCTCACGCCCGCCAAGCGACGCCTTGTACGCGTCATAGGCGATGGCGAGCCCGGCGAGGTCGCCGATATTCTCGCCCAGCGTGAACTGGCCGTTCACATGCTCACCCAGCACGTCGTAGGCATTGTACTGCTCGACGAGCTTGCGCCCCGCCGCGGTGAAGGCGGCGACGTCCTGCGGCGTCCACCAGTCGGCGAGCCGTCCGCGCTCGTCATATTTCGAGCCCTGGTCGTCGAAATGGTGGCTGATTTCGTGCCCGATCACCGCGCCGATGCCGCCGTAGTTGACCGCCGGGTCCGCATGCGGATCGAAGAAGGGCGGCTGAAGGATCGCGGCCGGGAAGACGATCTCGTTCATGCCGAAATTGGCATAGGCGTTGATCGTCATCGGGGTCATGAACCATTCCCAGCGCCGCAGCGGCTGGCCGAGCTTGGAGGCGTTGTCCGCGAAATCGAACGCGTTCGATCGCCAGGCATTGCCGAACGCATCGTCGGCCTTGATCTCCAGCCCCGAATAATCGCGCCACCGGTCGGGGTAGCCGATCTTGACGGTGAAATTGGCGAGCTTCGCCCGGGCGCGCGCCTTGGTCCGCGGCTGCATCCAGGAGAGCCCGTCGATCCGCCGCCCCATCGCGGAGAGGACGTTGCCGACCAGCTGATCCATCGCCGCCTTGGTTTCGGGCGGGTAGAAGCGCGCCACATATTCCTGGCTCAGGGCGTCGGGCAGCACGCCTTCGGTGAAGCGCACCGCGCGCTTCCAGCGCTCCTCGCGCTCGGGGGTGCCGGACAGCGTCTTTTCGTAAAAGTCGAACTGCGCCTGCCCGACCCGCTCCGGCAGATAGTCGGCGTAGGCGCCGAGGCTGCGGACCAGCATCTGATCCTTGAGCACGCCAAGCGGCGCGCGCGCGAAGGCGGCGTCGATCCCGCGCACCGCGCTTGGCTGCGCGACGAGCACAGCATCGCCGCGCATGCCCAGCGCGGCGATGGTATCGCCCAGCTTGAGGTTAGGGGCGAGCGCCGACAGCTGCGCGAGCGTCAGCTTGTTGTAGGTCTTGGTCGCGTCGCGGCTGTCGACCCGCGTCCAGTGCGCGCGGGCGATGCCGGTTTCGAAATCGAGGATCGCGCGGGCGCGGGCCGGGGCGTTCGCCTCCCCCGCAAAGCCGAGCATCGCTTCGAGGTAGCGCAGATACGCCGCGCGCGCCGACGCGAAGCGCGGTTCGCTGCCGAGATAATAGTCGCGGTCGGGCATGCCGATGCCGCCCTGACCCATCGAGGTGATGTAGTTTTCGGGGTTGCGATCGTCCTGCCCGACGCCCGCGCCGACCAACGAGGCGATCCCGTGCCGTCGCGCATCGGGGCTGAGCGCGAGATAGTCGGCCTTGGTGCGGATGCCGCGCACGCGGTTGAGCCAGGGCTCGATCGGCGCCATGCCGCGCGCCTCGATACCGGCGGTGTCGAGGTAGCTCGCGTAGGCGCGCCCGATCTGGCTCGAGGCATTGCCGCGCGCTTCATCGAGAATGCCGCGCGTGCGCGTCAGGCTAAGGTCGCCCAGCAGGGTGAACATGCCATAGTTGGACTTGTCGGCCGGAATCGCGGTCGTCCGCGCCCAGGTGCCGTTGGCGAAGCCGTAGAAATCGTCGCCCGGAACGACGTTGCGGTCCATTCCCGCGCTGTCGAAGCCAAAGCTGCCGAGCGTTGCGCGCGGCGCCGGGGCGGCCGTCGGCGCAGCTTCCGGGGCGGCCGTGACCGGGGCCGAGGCGGCGGTCGTCGTCGCCATCGGTGCGGCGTTGTAGGCGCACGCGGTCAGCGCGGCGCCGGAAAGGGCGCTGAGGGCAATCAATTTGACCAGGCGCATCGCGCTCTCTCCCACGGGCGGCCCGGGGAAAGGGGGACGCCATCACCCAGCCGCGTAACGCGGCACAAGGGGCGCCGCAACGGCTTTGGTGGACGTTGCGCTGCCAACCAGTCCCTCCCCTGCAAGGGGAGGTGGCGCCCGCCGGGCGACGGAGGGGTGTCGCCCCCCCCCAGGCGCAGGCGTGTGCCGTCCAGGCTGACACCCCTCCGACCCGCTACGCGGGCCACCTCCCCTTGCAGGGGAGGGACTGGGGTGCATCAACTCGCCGCCGTCGTCCCATCCACCGCCGTCGCCCCGGACTTGATCCGGGGCCGGGCTAGCTGTGAGCATCGCAAGAAAAGCCCAGGCCCGGATCAAGTCCAGGCCGACGGGGGAGTTGTCGCGCCCCAGCCCCCACAGACCCCATCGTCATTGCGAGCAAAGCGAAGCAATCCACTTACAGCAGCCTCACCGCCACTGTCGCGCGCTACCCCCGTTCGCGCAGGATGCGTTGGGCGTCGCGTTTCCAGTCGCGTTCCTTGATATGCTCGCGTTTGTCGTGCGCCTTGCGCCCCTTGGCGAGCGCGAGTTCCACCTTCGCCCGCCCGCGCGAGTTGAAGTAGACGGTGAGCGGGACCAGCGTCATCCCGTCCCGTGCCACCGCGCCATGCAGCTTGCGGATCTCGCGCGCGGAGAGGAGCAGCTTGCGCGGTCGCCGCGGTTCGTGATTGTGGCGGTTGCCGTGGCTGAATTCGGGCACGTGGCTGTTGATCAGCCACACCTCCCCGTCCTTGACCTCGGCATAGCTGTCGCCGATCGAACCGTCGCCGAAGCGCAGCGATTTGACCTCGGTGCCCTTGAGCGCGATGCCCGCCTCGAACACTTCATCGACGGCATAGTCAAAGCGCGCGCGGCGGTTGTCGGCGACGACCTTCACCTTGTCGAACGCCGTGGGGTGCGGGCGCGCCATCAGCCGAGCCCCGCGTGGGTAAGCGCCGCGTCGATCACGCCGCGCGCCGCGTCGCTCGGCTCGAGGATCGGCAGACGGACCTCCGCGCCCATCCAGTCATGCGCGCGGGCGAGCGCATATTTGGCGGGGCCGGGACTCGCATCGGCGAACATCGCGCAGTGGAGCGGAAACAGTCGGTCGTGGAGCGTGCGCGCATCGGCCCACCGCCCCTCCGCACAGGCGCGCGCGAAATCGGCGCACAGCCGCGGCGCGACATTGGCGGTGACCGAGATGCAGCCCATTCCGCCCATCACCGCATGCGCCAGCCACAGATCGTCGTTGCCCGAAAGCTGGCAGAACCCCTCCCCCAGCAGCGCGCGATGGCGCGTGACGCGGGCGAGGTCGCCGCTCGCGTCCTTGATCGCGACGATGCGCGGGTGCGCAGCAATCTCCGCCAGCGTTTCGGGAAGGAGGTCGGCGACGGTGCGACCGGGGACGTTGTAGGCGACGATCGGCAGCGTGGACGCCTCCGCCAGCGCGGTGAAGTGGCGCACCAGCCCGCGCTGGCTGGGCTTGTTGTAATAGGGCGCGACGACCAGCGCGGCGTCCGCGCCCAGCTTCGCGCATTGATCGAGGTGGCGCATCGCGGTGGCGGTGTCGTTGGAGCCCGCACCCGCGATGATCGGCACCCGCTTGGCCGCGACGTGGACCACGCGGGCGATCACCGCATAATGCTCGTCAAAGCTCAGTGTCGCGCTTTCGCCGGTGGTGCCGCACGGAACCAGCGCCGCGCTCCCTTGCGCGATCTGCCAGTCGACCAGCCGTTCGAGCGCGGCAAAGTCCACCAATCCGTCGCGAAACGGCGTCACCAGGGCGGGAATGCTGCCCGCGAACATGCTTGGCTCCTTTACAGCCGCTTGCGCCGATCCCTAAAACGGAAGGCGGGGGAAAATCACGGAGTCGGCAGCCTTCGTCGGCCGGCAACGTTCAGCGCTCCATAAGGATCGCGCGGAGATATTGGCAAGCATGGTTCGGTTTCCCCTCCCCCCTCGCCTCCTCGCAACGCTGCCTTTGCTCGCGCTGCCGAGCGCTCTTGCAGCGCAGGATATGAACGCGGGCGCTGCCCAGCAGCAGCAGCCGCCGCTCGCGCCGCGCATGGGTATGGGCTCGGTCGCGCCGGGCGTCACATATTCGCCGAGCGCGGCGGCGGCGGTGGCGGAGTGGCAATCGCTCACCCGCGACCCCCGCCCGTCGTTCGATCGGGTCGCGCGCTTCCTCATCGCCAACCCTGGCTGGCCGCAGGAGACGGAGCTGCGCCGCAACGCCGATGCTGCGCTCGACCCCAACGGCTTCATCCCCGCCAGCGCCGCGCCCTATTACGACCGGTTCCAGCCGTCGAACGCGGGCGGATGGCTGCGTTACGCGCTGGCGCTCCAGTCGGCGGGGCGGCAGGCCGATGCGATGACCGCGGCGCGGCGTGCCTGGACCACCGGCGCGCTCTCCGACACCGAGGAAGCGCGGCTGCAGGCAAGCTTCCCTGGCGCGTTGTCCGTCGCCGAACATGACGCGCGGATGGAGCGACTGCTGTGGAGCGGCTCGACCACCGGTGCCGAACGCGTGCTGTGGATGACGAGCCCCGCTAAGCGCACGGTCTACACCGCGCGGCTCGCCATGCGTCAGCGCGCCACCGCCGCAGCGCTGCGAGCCGCGGAAGCGGAGGCCGCCGACCCCAGCCTGCTGCGCAACGACGCAGGCTACATCGCGGACAAGGCGCTGTGGCTCTCCGGCATGGGGCGCGGGGTGGAGGCCGCCGCGCTGCTCGCTGGACGCGGACAGCTGCGCGCGGCGCCGCTCGATGCCGATGCGTGGATTTCGCTGCATGTCGATGTCGCCCGCGCCGCGCTCGCTTCGGGCCGCGCGGAGCAGGCCTATCAGGTGGCGCGGCGGGTCGATGATGCGCTGCCCCCTGGCGCGGCGATCCTCCAGCAGCCGCTAGGCGTGCGCGATGCCTACACCGACGCGGTGTGGCTCGCGGCGACGACCGCGCATCGCCAGCTGCGCCGTCCGCGCGAGGCGGCGGCACTCTACGAGCTCTACTCAGGCGGCGGACGTTCGCCACAGGTGCAGGCCAAGGGGCTCTACTGGGCCGGACGCGCGGCACTGGAGGCTGGCGACGCGGCGAGCGCCAACGGCTATTTCACGCGCGCCGGACGTCACTTCGACCAGTTCCACGGCCAGCTCGCGCTCGAACGGCTGGGACAGGCGCAGCCGCGTCCAGTCACCGGCACGCAGAGCTTTTCGCAGGCAGAGCGCGACGCGTTCTTCGGTAACAGCCTCGTCCGCGCGGCACGATCGCTCGGCGAAACCGGGCAGTGGCGCGACCAGAGCCTGTTCCTCCGCGCGATCGCCAACAACGCGACGACCGACGCGGACCATTATTTCGCGGGCGAGCTCGCGCGGCAGATCGGGCGCCCCGACCTTGCCGTGATGGTCGGGCGCAGCGCGCGGACCAACGGCCTTGATGATTATGTCCCCGTCGCCTTCCCGACGACGCGGGTGCCTGCGGGGTATGAGGGCGACTGGACCTTCATCCACGCCATCTCGCGCCAGGAGAGCCAGTTCGACCGGGCGGCGATGTCCCGGGTGGGCGCTCGCGGGCTGATGCAGCTGATGCCCGGCACTGCGCGCGAGCAGTCGGGCAAGCTCGGGCTGGGCTACAATCTCGACGCGCTGACCACCGATCCGCAGTATAATATCATGCTCGGGTCGAGCTATTTCCGGCGGATGGTCGACTATTACGGCGGCAGTTATCCGCTTGCGGTGGCGGCCTACAACGCGGGGCCGGGCAATGTGAACCGCTGGCTTAACTCGATCGGCGACCCGCGCACCGGGCAGATCGACATCCTCGACTGGATCGAGGCGATCCCGCTGTCGGAGACGCGCGGCTACGTCCAGCGCGTGCTCGAAAATGCGGTGGTTTATGAAACGCTGCGCCCCGGCCAGACGGGTGAGGTGCGCAACCGCCTGTCGACGCTGCTCGGCAAACAGCGCCCCGGCTGAGGCGTGGCGGACAGCGTCGCGCCGCCGCGCGCGAACTACATCACGCCCGCGGGCTACGCGGCGCTGCGCGAGGAGTATGAGCGGCTGCTCGGCACCGAACGCCCGGCGATCGTCGAGGTGGTGAGCTGGGCTGCCGGCAATGGCGACCGCAGCGAAAACGGCGACTATCTCTACGGTCGCAAGCGTATGCGGGAGATCGACCGGCGCCTCGGCTGGCTCGCGCGGCGGATGAAGGCGGCCAAGGTGGTCGACCCCAGCGCGCAACCTGACCCAACCCGCGTGTTCTTTGGCGCGGAGGTCGAAATCGCCGACGAGGACGACGCGCGCCGCACGCTCACCATCGTCGGCAACGACGAAGCCGACGCCGGAGCTGGCCGCGTCGGCTGGGACTCACCCATCGCGAGGGCGCTGCGCGGCGCCCGCATCGGCGACCTCCGCCGCGTCCAGCTCCCGGCTGGCGAACGCGAATATGAGGTGATGGCGATCCGCTATCCGTGAGCGCGGCGGCGTTTGCGCCTAGTCGAGCGGTTCCCCCTCGATGCGCCCGCCGCGCGCCAGCTCGAGCGTGATCGCGCCGCGCGCGTCCATGCGTGCACGGCTCCGCTGGGTGAGCAGCCGATCCATGCGCTCCTCCTCGGCGTAGCGACCGCGATCGCAGACCGCGATCGACTTGACTCCATCCGGCACGATCGCGTCGAGCGGCTGGTCCCTTTTGAGCCAGGCCGCACCAGCGACGCAGCCGGAGGTGTAGTGGATCCCGATCCCTCCAATCGCCAGGTGGATCGGACGGTCGGCCGGGACGACGCGGCCGTCGATGCGCATAATTCGCCACGCCCCCCACGGCGGCGGCACGCGCGGTGGGGGCGCCCAACCGCCTGGGTTGGCGACGACGCCCTGCCGTCGAAGCACCAGCGCGCCCTTGTCGGAGGAGACTTCGACGCCCCCCGTCGCCGCGCGCAACACCATTGCGCTTTGCAGGAGCGAAGGCACCAGCCGTTCGGTATCGCTCAGCCCGCGCGCGCACATGGGGATCGGCTCGCCAACATAGCTCGGCGGCCGCTCGGGGGGTGGGGCGGGCTCGGTGCCGGTCGCTGTCTGGCGGTAGCCGAACGGCCCCATCGTTACGCACTGCGACATCACCGAAACTTCGCCGTTGCCGAAGAGAACGCGCATCGGCGGGCTGCCATCATCGTCTCGCGCAGCCTTGTCTTGCTGAGCCGGAACGTAGAGCGCGCGACCCGAAGCGTCGCGGGCTCCGACGACCGTCCAGGCGCCCCACAGTGCTTCGGTCACCGCGCGCGTCGGCAGCGCTCTCACGCCCGGGGATGAATCAGCTGTCGCGCCGGGCGCGTCGCGAGGGGACGTTGGCGAAGCCGTTTCGCTGACCGTGCAGCCGCTCGTCAGCAGGGCGAGCGCTGCGGCGATGCCGACGGCTGCGCGCGGCATCAATCCTCCCCGCCCTCGCCCGGCTTGTAGCCGAACGCCGCCTCCGCCAGCGCCACTACGGCGGGATCGAGATCGGGCGGGGTCAGGTCGAGCCAGCTTTCCATCTGGTCCGCGATATACGCCAACGCGGCCAGCCTTGCGCCCTTCTTGCGGTTGGCGTCGATGATCTTCCACCGCCCCGAGCGGGTGTCGGTGCGCTCGAACATCTCCGCATAAGCCTTGAGGTAGTCGGCCCGCCGCGCGCGGTTGCGATAGTCATCGGCGCCGGTTTTCCAACGCTTCCACGGGTCGTCGAGCCGCGCCGCGAGCCGACGGTCCTGCTCCTCCTGCGTGACGTGCGCGAAAAGCTTGATGATGCGCACCCCGTCGGCGTGCTGCTGCGCCTCGAATGCGTTGATCTCGTCATAGGCGGCGCGCCACTGCGGCTCGCTGGCGAAGCTCTCCACCCGCTCCACCGCGACGCGGCCGTACCAGCTGCGGTCGAACACCGCGATCTCCCCCGCGCCGGGGAGCCTGGTCCAGAAGCGGTAGAGGAAGTGGCGCTCCTTTTCGGGCGGCGTGGGTGCGCCGATCGGGTGGACCTCGAACCAGCGCGGGTCCCAGCGGCCGCACAGCGCGCGGATGATCCCGCCCTTTCCCGCGGCGTCCCAGCCTTCGAAGACGATCATCGTGCGTGCGCGCGTGCCGATGTGCGCCGCTTGCAACCGCTCGAGCCGGTCCTGCAGCGCCTCCAGCCGCTCGGCATAATCGTCGCTGTCGAGCCCGCGTTCATAGTCGGTGAGGTCGACCTTCATGCGCCAAGTTCCTCGTCGAGCAGCGCCGCGATCCGCTCCGGCGCCTCCATCGGAATGAAATGGGTGTGGTCGCTCCACTGCATGTCGCGTCCGCGCCCGAACCGGCTGGCGAGGTCGGGCGGGGTCGGGCTGACCGAAAAGTCGAGCGCCTGCCCGCGATCCCCGCTCCTTCCACGCACCACCGTCACCGGCGCGCGAACCGCGGCCACGTAAGGCGCAAGCTCCTCGGTCACGCCGCCCAGGTAAGCGCTGGTCTCGGTCAGCGGATCGCATGCGAGCTTGAAGCCGCCGTCGGCTGGCACGAGGCCGTGCGCCGCATAGTCGCGCAGCACGCGCGGCTCCCACCCGGCGTAGGGATCGCGGCTGGCGTATGTCTCGACGAAGCCCTCCGCGCTGTCGAACGCGTTGCGGCGCCGCGCGGTGAAGAAGCCGCTAAGTTCGATCGCGGCGAGCTGCTCCGCGGTAAAACGCGGCGGGATGACCGGGTCGATCATCACCAGCCGCTCGACGCGTTCGGGCCGCTCCGCCGCGAACAGCATCGCGACGAAACCGCCGAAGCTGTGCCCCGCAACCAGCGCAGGCTCGCGATCGGCGGTGACGTGATCGAACCAGGGGAGCATCGCTCGCGCGGTGCCGATCCAGTCGCGATTATCGCTCCCCGGCGAAGCGCCGTGCCCCGGCGTATCCGCTGCAAACACAGGCCCGTCATGGTCGAGCCGCTCCACCACCGCGTCCCACAGATGGCGATGAAACCCCGTGGCGTGCAGCAGCACGAGCGGCCGCCCCGCCGCATCCTCCCGCCAGCTCGCCCAGGCGATGTCGCCGGTGGCGGGGGTGGCGGGGTGCTCGGTCGGGGTCATCCGATGAGGGATGGCGCGCCCGAGGGCTGATCGCAAGCGCGGTGCTTCCCCGCAGGCCGAGGCGGCGCGTTGTAAGCGCCGCTACTTCGGCCCGTCGAGCGCGGCGCCGTCGAGGCGGATGTGCAGTTCCTTCAGCTGCTTGTCCGCGACCGTGCCCGGCGCGTTCATCATCAGGTCCTCGGCCTTTTGGTTCATCGGGAACAGCACGACCTCGCGAATGTTCGGCTCGTCCGCGAGCAGCATGACGATGCGGTCCACCCCCGGCGCCGAACCCCCGTGCGGCGGCGCGCCATATTTGAACGCGTTGATCATGCCAGCGAAGTCGCGGTCGACGTCCTCGCGCGTGTAGCCCGCGATCTCGAACGCCTTGTACATGATGTCCGGGCGATGGTTGCGGATCGCGCCCGAGGACAGTTCCACCCCGTTGCAGACGATGTCATATTGCCACGCGAGGATGTCGAGCGGATCTTGGGTTTCCAGCGCCTCCAGCTCGCCTTGCGGCATCGAGAAGGGGTTGTGGCTGAAGTCGATCTTGCCCGTGTCCTCGTCGCGCTCGAACATCGGGAAGTCGACGATCCAGCAGAAGCGGAACTCGCCCGGTTCGATGAGGCCCAGCTGCTCCGCGACCCGCGTGCGCGCCGCTCCGGCGAGCTTCACCGCCTTTGCCTCCGCTCCGGCCGCAAAGAAGATGCCGTCGTCCGGGCCAAGGCCGAGCTCTGCGATCAGCTTGCGCGTCGCTTCGTCGCCGTGGTTCTTGGCGATCGGCCCGCCGAGCTCGCCGCCCTTCTGCGTGATGTAGCCGAGCCCCGCATGGCCTTCGCCGCGCGCCCATTCGTTCATGTCGTCGAAGAATTTGCGGCTCTTGTCCGCAGTGCCCGGCGCGGGGATCGCGCGCACCACGCCGCCGTCGCCGACGATCTTGTCGAACAGGCCGAAGCCGGAGCCGCGGAAATGGTCGGAAACGTCGCTGATCTCGATCGGGTTGCGAAGGTCGGGCTTGTCGCTGCCGTAGCGGAGCATCGCCTCGCGATAGGGGATGCGCGGGAAGCTTCCCGCCGGGGTCACCTGGCGCCCGTCGGCGAACTCCTCGAACACGCCCGCGAGCACCGGCTCGATCGCGTTGAAGACGTCGTCCTGGGTGACGAAGCTCATCTCGAAATCGAGCTGGTAGAATTCGCCCGGCGAACGGTCGGCGCGCGCGTCCTCGTCACGGAAGCAAGGCGCGATCTGGAAATAGCGGTCGAACCCCGCGACCATCAGCAGCTGCTTGAACATCTGCGGTGCCTGCGGAAGGGCATAGAATTTGCCCGGGTGGAGGCGGCTGGGCACGAGGAAATCGCGCGCGCCTTCGGGGCTCGACGCAGTGAGGATCGGCGTCTGAAATTCGGTGAAGCCCTGCGCGATCATCCGCCGCCGCAGCGAGGCGATCACGTTCGAGCGCAGCAGAATGTTGCGATGCAGCCGATCGCGCCGCAGGTCGAGGAAGCGGTACTTGAGGCGGATGTCCTCCGGATATTCTTGCTCGCCTGCCACCGGCAGCGGCAGTTCGGCGGCGGCCGACTGCACCGTGACGCCGCGCGCGAACACCTCGATCTCACCGGTGGGGAGGTTGGCGTTGACCGTGCCGGCGGAGCGCGCCTTCACCTCGCCGTCGATGGTGACGACGCTCTCCACGCGGGCGGCCTCGAGCACCGGCAGCGCGGGGCTGTCGCTGTCGGCGACGATCTGGGTGATGCCATAATGGTCGCGCAGGTCGACGAACAGCACGCCGCCATGGTCGCGCTTCCTGTGCACCCAGCCCGACAGGCGCACGCTGCTCCCCACATCGGCGGCGGTGAGCTGGGCGCAGTTGTGCGAACGATAGGCGTGGAGCGGCGATGCGGGGCTGTTCATGGCGCGGCCTTGAGCGCGGCGCGGGGCGCTTTGTCAACCTCCCGTGCTGCGCTGCAGCAGTGGCTCAGGCGGCGCGCAGCGTGACCCGATAGCCGGGCGAACGGTCGTCGATGTCGAGCTTGCCCTTTGCCTGACGCGCGAGCCCCTGCATCAGCCGCGATCCGCTGCCGCGGCGCTCCGCCGTGGTCGTCGGCTGGGGCCGGGCGGGGGCGTCGGCGCCCTGCCCGTCGTCGCTGATGGAGAGCGTCCAGTCGCTGTCGCCGCCCGTCAGCTCCACCGCCACCGCCCCCTGGCGGCCGTCGGCGAAGGCGTATTTCGCGGCGTTGGTGAGCGATTCGTTGACGATCAGCCCCATCGCCACCCCCCGTTCATTGGGCAGAACCAGCGGCGCCAGACGATGCGACACGCGCACGTTCGAGGGGAACAGCGACGGCGACACCGTGTCGACCAGCCGCCCGAGATAGCTCGCCATGTCGAGCGTCGCGTCGTCGCGTTCGGTCTCCATCAGCTGCTGGTAGGCGGAGGCAAAGCTCTGCACGCGCCCGATGGCCTGATCTAGCACGCGGCGGACGTCCGGATGCTCCTCCTCCCGCTTCTGCATCGACAGGAGGCTGGCGACGACGGCGAAGTTGTTTTTCGTGCGATGAATCAGCTCGTCCATCAGCATGCCGCGCCGCTCGATCTCCTGATCGCGCCAGCGAGCGGCACTGTTGACCGCCCTGCGGAACGCCTCTGCAAAGATCATGACGATGAGGCAGCTCAGCGCGTTCACGAGCAGCCGCGCGGAGTCGGAGGGGCCAACACCCGCGGGGCCAGCCATCGGTACGACCACAAACCAGGCAAATGCAAACGAGAGGACGAAGGCGATGATGCCCGCGGTGCGACGGCCGTAGAGCGTCGCCAGCATCACCGCCGGGTAGATCAGCGCATAAGGTCCGGCACCGGGCGCGACGTGGTCGACGCCCATGCGCAAGATGACGACCAGCCCGGCGGCAAGAACGCCGAGCAAGGCCCGCAAGGCAAAACGCTCCGGCGGCGCCTTACCTGTACCGACCTCAAAGCCCGCCAGCCGCTGCAACGCCCTTGATCCTCCCCCGCGCCCCCTGCGCGAAAGGATGCTCGTTGCGGATGCGGTGGGAGAGGTCAAGGTGTGGGCGCGGCCACCGCCCCCCCCATCGTCATTGCGAAAGGGGGGCTGCAAAGAAAAGGGGCCGGAGGATCGCTCCCCCGGCCCCGTTTTCACACAGACGTCAGGCGTCAGACTTAGAAGTCCATGCCGCCCATGCCGCCGCCCGGCATCGCCGGCATCGCGGGCTTGTCTTCCGGCAGCTCGGCGATGGTCGCTTCGGTGGTGATCAGCAGACCCGCCACCGACGCCGCGTTCTGGAGCGCGGTGCGGACGACCTTGGTCGGGTCGATCACACCGGCGCTGACCAGGTTCTCGTACGTGTCGGTCGACGCGTTGAAGCCGAACGAGCTGTCGTTCTGGTCGAGCAGCTTGCCCGACACGACGGCGCCGTCATGGCCCGCGTTAGACGCGATCTGACGCACCAGCGCGGTCAGCGAGCGACGCACGATGTCGACGCCGCGGGTCTGGTCCTCGTTGGCGCCGGTCACGCCCTCGAGCGCCTTCGACGCGTAGAGGAGCGCGGTGCCGCCGCCGGGGACGATGCCTTCTTCAACCGCGGCGCGGGTCGCGTGAAGCGCATCGTCGACGCGGTCCTTGCGCTCCTTCACCTCGACCTCCGAGGCGCCGCCGACCTTGATCACCGCGACGCCACCGGCGAGCTTCGCCAGTCGCTCCTGCAGCTTTTCGCGGTCGTAATCGCTGGTGGTGGTTTCGATCTGCGCGCGGATCTGTTCGACCCGGCCCTTGATCGCATCGCCCTCGCCCGCACCGTCGACGATGGTGGTGTTGTCCTTGTCGATGGTGACGCGCTTGGCCTGACCGAGCATGTCGAGCGTGACGCTCTCGAGCTTGATGCCCAGATCTTCGCTGATCATTTCACCATTGGTGAGGATCGCGATGTCCTGCAGCATCGCCTTGCGACGATCGCCGAAGCCCGGCGCCTTGACCGCCGCGACCTTGAGGCCGCCGCGCAGGCGGTTGACCACCAGCGTCGCCAGCGCTTCGCCTTCGATGTCCTCGGCGATGATCAGCAGCGGACGACCCGACTGCACCACCGCTTCGAGGATCGGCAGCATCGACTGGAGGTTTGACAGCTTCTTTTCGTGGATCAGGATGTACGGATCGGCGAGCTCGACCGTCATCTTTTCCGCGTTGGTGATGAAGTAGGGCGACAGGTAGCCGCGGTCGAACTGCATCCCTTCGACGACGTCGAGCTCGAAATCGAGACCCTTCGCCTCTTCGACGGTGATGACGCCTTCCTTGCCGACCTTTTCCATCGCTTCGGCGATCTTCTCACCGACTTCGCGGTCGCCGTTGGCGGAGATGATGCCAACCTGGGCGATCTCGCTCGAACCCGAAACCGGCTTCGAACGGCCCTTGATGTCCTCGACCACCTTGCCGACGGCGAGGTCGATGCCGCGCTTGAGGTCCATCGGGTTCATGCCGGCAGCGACCGACTTCATGCCCTCGCGCACGATCGCCTGGGCGAGCACGGTCGCGGTGGTGGTGCCGTCACCGGCAACGTCGTTGGTCTTCGACGCCACTTCGCGCAGCATCTGCGCGCCCATGTTCTCGAACTTGTCCTTGAGTTCGATTTCCTTGGCGACCGTCACACCATCCTTGGTGATGCGCGGCGCGCCGAAGCTCTTGTCGATGACGACGTTGCGACCCTTGGGCCCGAGCGTCACCTTCACCGCATCGGCGAGGATGTCGACGCCCTTGAGAATGCGTTCACGCGCATCGCGCGAAAAGCGTACGTCCTTGGCAGCCATGTGCTGTGTCCTTCAATCTGAATTGGGGGAGTTGGAACCGGTCCTCAGGCCATGATGCCGAGGATGTCCGATTCCTTCATGATGATCAGATCTTCGCCGTTCACCTTCACCTCGGTGCCCGACCACTTGCCGAACAGGATGCGGTCGCCGGCCTTGACTTCGAGCGGATGGACCTGGCCGTTGTCGGCGCGCGCGCCGGTACCGGCGGCGACGACTTCGCCTTCCTGCGGCTTTTCCTTGGCGGTGTCGGGGATGATGATCCCGCCGGCGGTCTTTTCATCGGCTTCGACGCGGCGCACCAGCACGCGGTCGTGCAGCGGACGGAAGTTCATGGGCTCTACCCTTTCGAGTGGTGAATGACTGTTGGCACTCCCCTCGGGTGAGTGCCAGTGCGCCGCGCATATGTTGTCATGGCTAGAGGGCGTCAAGGTCTCGCAAGCGCCCTGTTCATGCTGCTGCTTTACCTCTATATGACACCGCATGACCGACGCCGTTCCCGCCGCTCCGTCCGCCCTTTCCCTCACCCGCGCGGAGGCATCGCCCCGCCCGCCCCGCCGCCGTTACACGACGCGGGAGGTGTTGCGCGGGGTGTGGAAACTGCTGGTCGGCATCAAGGATATGCTGGCGCTGCTCCTGCTGCTGCTGTTCTTCGTCATGCTCGCCGGCGCGCTCACCGCGCGGCCCAATCCGGCGGTGGTACCGGGGGCGGCATTGCTGCTGAAGCTCGACGGTTCGATCGTCGAGCAAAAAACCGACGTGTCGCCCTTTGCCGCGCTGTCGGGCTCCGCACCGACCGCGGAATATCGCCGTTCCGACCTGGTGCGTGCGCTGAACGCGGCCGCGAGCGACGACCGGGTGCCCGCGGTGGTGCTCGACCTCGACCGCTTCACCGGCGGCGGGCAGGTGGCGCTGGGCGATGTCGCGGATGCGATCGCGCGCGTGCGTCGCGCGGGTAAGCCGGTCTACGCCTACGCCACCGCCTACACCCGCCCCTCCTACCTGCTCGCCTCCGCCGCGAGCGAGGTGTGGACCAGCCCGGAGGGTGGCGCGATGATCGCCGGTCCTGGGGGCAATCAGCTCTACTTCCGCGGGCTGCTCGACCGGCTGGGGATCACTCCCAACGTCTATCGCGTCGGGACCTTCAAGAGCGCGGTCGAACCCTTCACTCGCAGCGACCAGAGCCCGGAGGCAGAGGCGGCGGCGCAGGCCTACACCAACGCACTGTGGGGGCGCTGGCAGGAGCGGGTGCGCGCGCTGCGTCCGCGCGCCAACTTCGCGCCGATCGTCAACGACCTCACGGGAGCCGCGGCGGCCAACGGCAACAGCTTCGCACTCGCGGCCAAGGCCAACGGGCTGGTCGACCATGTCGGCAGCCGGCTCGCCTTCGAAACCGAAGTCGCCAAGAAGGTCGGGCGCCTGAACCAGGCCGAGCCGTGGAATTTCCGCCGTACCGAACTCGACGACTGGGTCGCCGCCAATCCGATCGAGGAGATGGGGGACCCCATCGCCGTGGTGCCCCTCGTCGGCAACATCGTCGATGGTGAGGCGCCGGCCGGGACTGCCGGTGGCGACACGGTGTCGCAGCACATCCTCGATGCGGTGGCCGACCCGAGCGTGAAGGCGCTGGTGCTGCGGGTGGATTCGGGCGGCGGCTCCGCGCTTGCCTCCGAACAGATACGCAACGCCCTCCGCCTCGCGCGGGAGGGGCGCAAGATCCCGGTCGTGGTGTCAATGGGCAACGTCGCGGCCTCGGGCGGCTATTGGGTGACCACCGCTTCCGACCGGATCGTCGCCGAACCCGATACTATCACCGGCTCGATCGGCGTGTTCGGCCTGCTGCCAAGCTTTGAAGGTTCGCTCGCGAAGCTGGGGATTGGCGCGGACGGGGTGACCACCACGCCCTTGTCCGGACAGCCCGACCTTTTCAACGGCCCCAACGAAGCGTCCGCGGCGACGAGTCAGGCGGCGGTCGAGCAAATCTATGCGCGCTTCACCACGCTGGTCGCGCAAAACCGCCGCATGCCGGTCGAGCGCGTGCGGGAGATCGCCGAAGGGCGCGTGTGGGCGGGGGGCGATGCGCGCCAGCTCGGCCTAGTCGACCGCTTCGGCGGGCTGGACGTCGCCATCGAGGAGGCGGCGCGGCTTGCGCGGCTCGATCCCAAGGCGGTCTATCCGAAATATTTCGAGGAAACGCCCTCCCCGCTTGCTGAGCTCCTCTCCAGCTTCGGCAAGAGCGACAGCCAGCAGGCACGCGGCGGTGTCGACATGCTCGCGCGGGTGGGTGCCGAGCAGCAAGGCATGGTCGCCGCTGCGGTGGCACAGGCACGGCGGCTGGTGACGACGGCAGGGGTGCAGGCAGAGTGCCTCGAATGTGTCGCGCTCTCCGCGCCCGCCGCTCCAATCGGCGTGGCGGAGAGCGGCTGGCTGGCGCGGCTGTTCGCCTTCCTGCGCTAACGTCCGCGGTAGCTGGGGAGCGCGACGCCGCGAGTGATCGCCGCGGCGCGCAACGCGAACCCGCTCAACGCCGCGACCAGCGCCGCCGACGGCCACCAGACGCCGAGCCCGGTGTGAAGCGCCACAAACAGCCCTGCGCTCAGGGCGGCGGCGGTGACGTAGAGTTCGGGCCGCAGGATGATCGACGGTCGCCCGGCGAGCACGTCGCGCAGGATGCCGCCGACGCATGCGGTGATGACCCCCATCAGCGCCGCGACGAGCGGGTGCACCCCAAAGCTCAGCGCCTTGAAGCTGCCGAACACCGCGTAGGCGGCGAGCCCGGCGGCGTCGAACCAATCGAGCGCGCTCGACCGCCCCTCCGCATCCACCCACCAGCGCTCGGGGGTCACCCACACCGCCAGCGCCATGGCAAAACAGGTGAGGCTGACCCACGGCGAGGCCACCCAGAACACCGGCGCGTCGATCAGCAGGTCGCGCACGGTGCCGCCGCCGACCCCGGCGACCAGCGCGAAGAAGGCGAACGTCACCAAGGTCTGCCGCTCCCGCGCTGCAGCCAGCGCGCCCGACAGCGCAAACAGCGCGATGCCGACCACGTCGAGCAGCGGCAGCACGTCGAGCGTCGCTGCCGCTACCCGCTCGGTCGCGGTCCCGGGCTCCGGCGCGAGCGTCGGCGCGGCGGTGAGCAGGTCGAGGAGCATCGCTGGCACCCTACCCCACCGGACCCGTGCGCCGATAGCTCAACGCCTCCGCCACATGGATACGACCGATGCGGTCGGCTCCGGCGAGGTCGGCGATGGTGCGGGCGACGCGGAGCGTGCGGGTGTAGCCTCGCGCGGTAAGACGCAGCGTCGCCGCTGCCTGGGCGAGCAGCGCCTGCCCGGCCTCATCGGGGGTCGCGGTCGCTCCGAGAATGGCGCCGTCGGCCTCCGCATTGGTGCGCGCGGCTTCCCCGGCATAGCGCTCCGTCTGCACCGCGCGCGCGGCAGCAACGCGCGCACCGACGGTGGCACTGTCCTCCGACATGCTCGGCGCGACGAGGTCGGCAGCGCTCACCGCCTCTACGTCCACCGCGAGGTCGATGCGGTCGAGCAGCGGACCCGACACCTTGGCCTGATAGTCGGCGGCGCAACGCGGCGCGCGACTGCAGGCGCGCGACGCATCCCCCAGCCATCCGCAGCGGCACGGGTTCATCGCCGCGACCAGCTGCACTCGCGCCGGAAAGGTGACGTGCGCATTGGCGCGCGCGACGCTCACCACCCCGGCCTCGAGCGGCTGGCGCAGCGAATCGAGCACGCCGCGCTGAAACTCCGGCAGCTCGTCGAGGAACAACACGCCGAGGTGCGCGAGGCTCACCTCCCCCGGGCGCACGCGCAGGCCGCCGCCGACCAACGCCGCCATCGACGCGCTGTGGTGCGGCGCGCGGTAAGGCCGGTCGCGCATCATCCGCCCGCCCTCCAACGCCCCTGCGACCGAGGCGACCATCGACACCTCCAGCGCTTCGGCGGGGGTCAGTTCGGGGAGGATGCCCGGCAGGCAGGACGCGAGCAGCGACTTGCCCGCGCCCGGTGGCCCGACGAGCAGCAAGTTATGCCCGCCCGCCGCCGCAATCTCGAGCGCGCGACGCGCGACCTCCTGCCCCTTCACCTGCGCGAGATCCGGACCGATCCCGCGCGGCGGCGCCTCCGCCGGGCGCGGCGCGGGAAGCCGCGCGTCGCCGCGCAGATGGGCGAGCAGCGCCAGCAGATCGGGCGCGGCGAGCACCTCGACATCGCCCGCCCACGCCGCCTCTGGCCCCTGCCCCGCCGGGCAGATCAGCCCCCTGCCGCGCTCCGAGGCATGCAGCGCCGCCAACAGCACCCCTGGCGAGGATGCCAGCCGACCATCGAGCCCCAACTCCCCCACCGCAACGTAGCGGTCGAGCGCGCTCACATCGATCGCCCCCATCGCGCCGAGCAGCGCCAGCGCGACGGGGAGGTCATAGTGCGATCCCTCCTTGGGCAGGTCCGCCGGCGACAGGTTGACGGTGATGCGCTTGGGCGGGAGCGCGAGTCCGATTGCGGAGAGCGCCGCGCGCACGCGCTCGCGGCTCTCCGCCACCGCCTTGTCGGGAAGGCCGACGACGACGAACGCGGGCAACCCCGGCGCGATGTGGCACTGCACCTCCACGCTGCGCGCCTCGAGCCCGAGAAAGGCGACCGTCGTCGCAATCGCCACCATGCCCGCCGCGTCCCCTTTGCCGCGCCGACCCCCGTGCGCCGCGCGCTCCTGCCACAGGGTAAACGAAGCGCCAACCGCGCTCGTTGGGATCGAGGTTAGTCTCCGCGCGCGAGAAGGGCGTCATGCGGCTGCTCGCACTCCTCGCCCTGACCCTCGCCTCGCCCGCCTTGGCGGAGGAGACGATCGCGCTGGCGTCGGTGTCGACGGAGCGCGAGGTCGTGCTGACCTACAGCGAAACCGTCATCGAGGACGCGGACGAGCCGCTCGACGTCAGCGATTCCGACGACGCCGAGGCGGTGATCGCGCGCTGGGCGGGCGGCGGAGCGCTCCGTGAGGCACCCGCCGCGATCGCGGTGGCCGGGCCGTTCCGGCTGGTCGCGCGCGACACGCTCGCGCTCGTCGGAACGATCGATTCGCGCGGACCTGCGCAATTTGCGGCGATGATGGCGCGTTATCCCGGCGTCACGCGCCTCCTCATGGTCGACTGCCCCGGATCGGTAGACGAGGACGCCAACCGCCGCCTCGCCCGGGCGGTGCGCAGCGCGGGGCTCGTCACCACGGTGCCGAGCGGAGGGTCGGTGCGCTCGGGCGCGGTCGACCTATTCCTTGCCGGACGCGTGCGCGAAGCCGCGCGCGATGCGGAATTCGGCGTTCACAGCTGGCGCGACGAGGACGGCCGCGAAGCCAACCGCGTCGCTAGCGACGACCCGGTGCACGCAGGCTACATCGCCTATTACCGCGAGATGGGGATGACCGACGACGCCGCGCGGCGGTTCTACGCGCTGACCAATAGCGTCGGTTTCGACGACGTCCGCTACCTCACCGCGCGCGATATGGCCGCGCTCGGGTTGGCGCGGGTGATCGGCTGACGGGCCCTACCTGTGAGTTCGAATGCACGCCCGTCAAGGTGCGCGCGCTGCTCCCTCCCATTCGCTCACCGTGACGAGGCGGCGCAAGCGCCACCGATTGACTTTCGCCGCCGCCGCGCCTAGTCGCGCGGGCTTGCCGGACGGCCTGGCCCTAGCGGATTCGTGGGGGCGCGGCGGACGGATACACCAGCAAATCCTTTTACGAAGCGACCCCGACCGATGAAGCGCACCTTTCAGCCGAGCAACCTCGTCCGCGCCCGCCGCCACGGCTTTCGTTCGCGCATGGCGACTGCGGCTGGCCGCACGATCATCCGCCTGCGCCGTGCGCAGGGCCGCAAGAAGCTGTCGGCCTGACATTCGCTCGGGAGGGCGCGGCGCGCCTCGCGTCGCCCTCCCCTGATGACGCTGCAATGGCGAGCGATGTTCGCCTGACCGAGCCAGCGAATCCCCTCTCCCCGCCGCTGCGGGGGTTGGTGAAGCGCGCGCAGTTCCTCGCCGCGAACGCCGGAACCCGCGTTCCCATGCCCGCCTTCGTCCTGCTCCGCCATGCGCGCGGGGATGCCGAAGCGGCGGTCGGCTACGGCATCACCGCGACCCGCAAGCTCGGCGGCGCGGTGGTCCGTAATCGCGCCAAGCGACGGCTGCGCCATGCTATAGCGCAGTCCTTTCCGGGGCGTGCGGAGGTGGGCTGCGACTATGTCCTCATCGCGCGCGACGACGCGCTGACGCTGGCGTGGGATCGGCTCAACGCCGACCTCACCAGCGCGCTCGCCAAGGCTAGGCGCCGCGCGGCCGATCCCGATTACGTGCAGGCGCCCCGACCTCCCCGTCGAGCGAAGCGGCGATGATCGCGCGGCTGCTCATTCTGGTCGCGCGCGGCTGGCAGCTCGGCCCCTCGCGCATCCTGCCGCCGACGTGCCGCTTTACCCCTAGCTGCTCCGCCTATGCGATCGAGGCGTTGCAGCGCCACGGTGCAGTTCGGGGTGGATGGCTCAGCTTCAAGCGTATAATGCGCTGCCAACCCTGGGGCGGGCATGGCTATGACCCGGTGCCGTGAGCGAACAGCTCGCCGCGCAGCACTCCCGCAAGATGAAGGCCTGTTTCGCCGGTGGATGACCAAAAGAACCTGATCACCGCGGTCGTGATCGCACTGCTGCTCGCGATCGGCTGGCCGTTCATGATGAAGGCGCTGTTCCCCAATCTGGTCCAGCAGCCCGCTGCGAAGAGCGCCCCTGCAACGCCCACCGCTCCACGGCCCGGCACGCAGGCGGCGAACGCGCAGGCCTCGTCCGTCCCCGGTGTTACCGCCGCTGCGCAGGTTCCCGCGCGGCCGATCAATGAAGCGCAGGCGATTGCTGCGGCGCCGCGCGTGCCGATCGACACGCCGCGCCTGCGCGGGTCAATCAACCTCGACGGGGCGCGGATTGACGACCTCGTGCTCGTCGACCATCGCCGGAGTGTCGAGCGCGACGCCGCGCCGGTGCGGCTGTTCGCGCCCGCCGGTACGCAGCGCAGCTTCTTCGCCGGCACCGGCTGGAACGCGAGCGGCGTGCAGGTGCCCGACGCGAGCACGCGCTGGACCGCGCCTGCAGGCGCTCGGCTGACCCCGGCAACTCCGGTCACGCTGACCTGGAACAACACGACCGGCCAGCGTTTCGCCCTGACCGTCTCGGTCGATGCGAATTACATGTTCACCCTGCGGCAGAGCGTCACCAACGCGGGTGGAGCGCCGGTCGCGATGCGGCCGTTCGCTTTCGTCACCCGCCGTGGCACCTCCCCCGACGCGGACACCTGGACAATCCATTCGGGCGCGGTGGGCTTCACCGGCGGCGAGATGGGCTACATCAACCGCGACGAGATCGACGAGGCGCCAAGTTCCACGCTCGCGCGGCGCAGCACCGGCGGCTGGCTGGGCTTCACCGACCATTTCTGGCTGGGCGCGATCATTCCGGGTCAGGGCAATGTCGTCGACACCGCCTTCCGCCGCGGAGACGGTGGCATCTATCAGGCGGATTTTTCCGGCGCGGAAAAGGTGCTGCCCGCCGGTGCGACGCGGTCGGTGTCGAGCCAGCTGTTCGCGGGCGCCAAGGAAACCCAGCTGCTCGACCTCTATTCGACCACAGTGCCGCGGCTCGACCGCGCGACCGACTGGGGCTGGTTCATCTGGTTCGCCAAGCCGATCTTCTACCTCCTCGACTTCCTGTTCCGACTGTTCGGCAACTTCGGCGTCGCGATCATCGGACTGACCGTGATCATCAAGGCGATCATGTTCCCGATCGCGCAAAAGCAGTTCCGCTCGATGGCGCAGATGCGCGCGGCGCAGCCCAAGATCAAAGCGCTGCAGGAACGCTACAAGGACGACAAGCCGCGCCAGCAGCAGGAGATGATGAAGCTCTATAAGGACGAAAAGATAAATCCGCTGGGCGGGTGCCTGCCGATCTTCATCCAGATGCCGATCTTTTACGCACTGTATAAGTGCCTGATGCTGACGGTGGAGATGCGGCATCAGCCGTTCGTCGGCTGGATCCGCGACCTCTCCGCGCCCGATCCTGCGCATATCCTCAACCTGTTCGGGTTGCTGCCGTTCACCGTGCCGCCCATGCTCGGCATTGGGGTGCTGGCGATCCTGCTGGGTCTGACCATGTGGTGGCAGTTCCGGCTCAACCCGCCCGCCGCCGATCCCATCCAGCAGCAGATGTTCAGCATCATGCCGTGGGTGCTGATGTTCGTGATGGCGCCGTTCGCGGCGGGGCTGCTGCTCTACTGGATCACCAACAACCTGCTGACGATCGCGCAGATGAAATTCCTCTACGCGCGGCACCCCGGTGCCAACACCCCGCTGACCCCCGCAACGACGTGAGCGAAGCGGGGACCGACCAAGCCGACCGCGCCGCGCTGCAGGAGCGCGCGCGGCGGCTGTTTTCCGGGCCGATCAGCTTTCTCAAGTCCGCGCCGAAGCTCGAGCATCTGCCCGACCCGATCGTGCCGGAAATCGCCTTCGCGGGGCGCTCCAACGTCGGCAAATCGACGCTGATCAATGCGCTGACGGGGCGAAAGGCGCTCGCGCGCGCCTCCAACACGCCCGGACGTACGCAGGAGCTCAACTTCTTCGAGGTGGGCGATCCGCTGGCGTTTCGACTGGTCGACATGCCCGGCTATGGCTTTGCCGAGGCGCCCAAGGATGTCGTCAAAAAGTGGCGCTTCCTCGTCAACGACTATTTGCGCGGGCGCGCGGTGCTCAAGCGTGCGCTGGTGTTGGTCGATGCGCGGCACGGGTTGAAGCCGGTCGATGGGGAGATCCTCGACATGCTCGACACCGCGGCGGTCTCCTATCACCTCGTCCTCACCAAGGCCGACAAGGTGAAGGCGAGCGCGCTGGCGGAGGTTACCGCCGCCACCAGCGCCGCCGCGCGCAAGCGGCCCGCGGCGCACCCGGAGGTCATCGCCACCGCCGCCGAAACCGGCATGGGCATCGCCGAACTGCGCGCTGCAGTGCTCGAAGCCACCGAGGAGTAGTCTGCCCACATGAAACTCGTCATCGGCAACAAGGCTTATTCGAGCTGGTCGCTGCGCGCCTGGCTCGCCGCCAAGCACAGCGGGTTGCCGTTTGAGGAGGTGGTCGTCCCCCTCTACGACGCGCAGTGGGACAAGCGCCGCGACGGCGACGAGTTCGCACCCTCGGGCGGCAAGGTGCCGCTGCTGTGGGACCACGACGATGCTGCGGGCGACGATATCGTCGTCTGGGACAGCCTCGCCATCATCGACTATCTCGACGACTGCACCGATGGCGAGCGCGGCTTCTGGCCGGAGGGCCGCGCCGCGAGGGCGATGGCGCGCTCGATGGCGGCGGAGATGCACTCGGGCTTTGCCGCGCTGCGTCGCCAATGCCCGATGAATATCCGGCGCATCTTCGACGCGGTGCCGGTCCCCGACGACGTCGCAGCCGACATCGGTCGTATCCTCCAGATCTGGGCGGAAGCACGCGCCCGCTTCGGCGGAGAGGGCGAGTTCCTGTTCGGCGAATGGAGCGCGGCGGACATGATGTTCGCGCCCGTCGTCACGCGCTTCGTCAGCTATCAAGTGCCGGTGCCGCCGTTCGCACTCGCCTATGGCCGCGCGGTCGTGGCGCACCCCCACATGCAGGACTGGATCGCGTCTGCTCAGGAAGAGGAGTGGGTCATCGCGCAATATGAGGGCGAACCCGGCACGGCCTGAGCCGCCGCCGCGTCAGACCAGCGCGCCCTGGAGCAGCTTGGGTAGATCGCCAAGTTCGCCGCGCGCTTCCTGCATGAAGAAGCGGCGCGCCATGTCGCTGCGCTGGACCATGCCGAGCCCAAAGCGCCGCGCCGCGCTCGCCGCTCGCCCGGGCACGCCGAACAGCCGCGTCAGCGTGTCCGTCGCCGCCGACACCGATAGCGCGTCGATTCCACGCCAGCGATCGTAGCGCTTCAGGATCTGCGCATCACCGAGGTCGAGCCCCAGCCGGTCGCCCTCCACCAGCACCTCCACCAGCGTCGCCACGTCGCGAAGCCCGAGGTTGAAGCCCTGCCCTGCGATCGGGTGGATGCCATGCGCCGCGTCGCCCACCAGCACCACGCGATCGTCGATCATCCGCCCGGCGTGGTGGAAGCTGAGCGGATACATGGAGCGCGGCGCGATCTCCGCGATCTCTCCGAAAATACCGCCCATGCGCTGCTGCAATTCGTGCGCAAAGCCACGTTGGCCGAGCTTGAGATAGGCCGCCGCGTCTCCTTCGCGCATCGACCAGACGAACGCGCAACGGTGGCGGTAGAGGGCGGCGCCTTCGTCGAGATCGTTGAGCGGCAGCAGCGCAAAGGGGCCCGCGGGGTAGAAAATCTCGTACGCAGTGCCTTCGTGCGGCAGCTCGTGCGCGATCGCGCCGACGATCGCCTCGTGGCGGTAGCCCCAGCGCGCGGCGCCGATCCCGAGCTCCTCGCGCGTCGGCGATTTGCGTCCCTCTGCGACGATCATCAGCGGCGCGCGCACTCGCGCTCCGTCGGTGAGCGTCAGGGTCACGCCATGCGCGTCGCGCTCCATCGCGGTGCGGCGATTGGGTGCGCGCAGGTCGATGCGTGGCTCCGCCGCAACCGCATCCGCCAGCTTCGCGCGCAGGCGAAAGTTTTCGAGCATGTAGCCGAGCGCGCCGTCATCCGCCTTGGGCTCGAAGCTCAACTCGCCGGGTTCGAGCTGGTCGCTGACCCAGATGCGGTCGATGGCGCAGGCGTGGGGGCGCAGCTCCTCGGCAAGCCCGATCGCTTCCAGCATCCGCCAGCTCGCCGAAGCGATGGCGGAGGCGCGACCGTCGAACGCAATCCCCTGCTGCGAAGCTGGAGGCGCGGGGTCGATGACGATGCTCGTCAGATCATGCGCCGCCAGCGCCAGCGCCAGCGTCTGCCCGATCAGCCCGCCACCGGAGATGATGACGTCGGCGGTGGCGGTGGCCCCATTAGCGGCGGGGACGGGGCGGTCGGCGATCGCAGTATCCATGGCGCGCGTTGTGCGCGGTCGCGCGGGCAAGCTCAAGAGCGAGCAAGGCCCGTCCCGGAAACACCCCGCCCTTGACGGCGAGTCGCGCGGTCGGGCACGATTCCGCGCATGGCCAGCCGATCCCCCGCGCCGCGTTCCGCGCTCGACCCGAGTGCGACCAACCTCCCCCGCGCGGACATGCGCGGTGAGTGGGACGGGCTCTTTCGCGGCGTGTTCACCCGCTTTGGTGAGATGCTGGCGGGCGGCGCGGCGATCCTGGTCGCGCTCGCCACCGCGGCGATGCTGCTGAGCTTCTCGCCCGCCGACCCCAGCTACACCACTGCGGCGTCGGGCCCGGTGCGCAACTGGCTCGGCGCGAGCGGCGCCTATATCGCGAGCCTGCTGCTGCTGCTGGCGGGCTGGCCGATGCTGCTGCTCAGTGCCAATGTTGGGCTTGGCGGGTGGCGGCTGGCGATGGGGCGCCCGCGCACGCGGCGCTGGTTCCGCGCGTTGCTCGGCGTCGCCCTCTGCGCCGCCGCGCTCGCCATCTGGGAGAACAGCCCCGAAGCGCTCACGGCAGGCAACGGCGGCGTGCTGGGCTATGCCGCCGACGCCGCGGTCGACCCGCTCGCGGCGATGCTCAACGAGGGCGGCGCTTTGGCACTCCGCGGCGTGCTCCTGCTCGGCCTCGGCGCGGCGGGCCTTGCGCTATGGTGGCGCAGCCTCGGCATCGGCGCGCCGTCGCTCGCATTCGTGAGCTCCGCGCTCGGCTGGCTGCGCGCGCGCGGCGTCTCGCGCAACGCCGCGAGCGAGGATGCGCCGGAGGTGGCCGAAGCGGAGGCGGACAACGAGGACGCCGCCCTCGCCGCCCCCCGCCGCC
>CAKZIN010000082.1 GCA_936933955.1 uncultured Sphingopyxis sp.
TGGAGCGCCGCGCGCGCCGCGTGGCACGACATCGCCGACCGCCGCGGGTGGGTGGGCGCATGACCGCCGGTGCGCCCGCTCGCCCCGCCGACCACGGCTTTTTCGAGCGCCGCATCGCGCCGTTCGGCTTTGCCGCGGCGCTGATCGGGCTGCTGCTCTACGCGCTCACCACCGCCGCGGCGCCGGGGGGCGGGAGCGGGCGCGACGGCGGCGCGCACGGCCTCTCCCCCGGCGCGACCGGCTTCAACGGGATCATCGAGGTGGGGCGCGGCGCCGGGCTCGACATCGCGGTCGACCGCAGCGTCGCGGCAAGGGACCCGCGCGGGCTGACCGTGCTCACGCCGGAAAATGTGGAGATATACGAGCAGGGGTCCGATCGCCTGCGCGAGCGGCTCGACCGACTGCGCGGGCCGGTGCTCGTCGTGTTACTCAAACACCTGACCGTCCCCGACCAGAACCTTGGGCGCGGATTCGTCCGCTCGCAGGACGGTGGGGCGCCGGCGTTTGCGCTGGGGCGCCTGAACCTCTCCGTCACCCCGCTTGCGACCGATGCGGCGGCGACCCTATCGCTGCGGCCGATCGGGGTAGGTCGCGACCTGCCTTTGCCGCGGAGGCTCCAAAGCGCGACCATCCTCGCCGGTGAGGGCAAAGCGGCCGCGCGCTGGGAAGCGCTGCTGCGCTACGGCGACGCGCCGGTGCTGCTGCATGGGGAGTTGGGCGGGCGGGAGCTTTATCTGCTGACCGACCCCGACCTCCTTTCCAACCTCACGCTGAACGACCCCGAACGCGTGGCGGGCGGGCTCGACCTGCTGTTCGCGCTGTCGAAAGGGCGCCCGGTGCGGTTCGACGTCGCGCTCAACGGGCTCGCCAGCGACAGCCGTTCGCTCTTGCAGCGCGCGCTCGCGCCGCCGTGGCTGGGGCTGACGCTCGCCGGGCTGGCGGCGATGATCGCGCTGCTGTGGGCAGGCTTTCAGCGCCCCGCGCCTCCCAGCGTCGCCCCCGCGCCCTTTGCGCAGGGCAAGGCGGCGCTGATCCGCTCGGGCGCGCGGCTGGTGAGCGCGAGTGGTCGCTGGCGCATGCTGATCCCGCGCTACATCGGCTGGGTGCGCGACAGC
>CAKZIN010000083.1 GCA_936933955.1 uncultured Sphingopyxis sp.
AGCACCTCGCCCCCGAAGCGCTGGCCTCCCCCCGCCCGCCGGTGTCGCTCGGCGCCGATGCAGCGGCGGATGCGCGCGTGGCGGCGCTGCCCAACGTGCGTGCGGCGCGCTCGCTGGTCGCCAGCGGGCAGAGCCAGCTCGCCGACGAGGCGCTTCGCTATCAGGCACGCATCGGTTCGCCCGCCGACCACAGCGCACTGATCCGCCAGGCGGCGCAGCTTGGCCTCGCCGAAACGCAATATTGGCTCGCGCACAACGCGCCCTCGGGGGCGCGCCAGCCGCTCGCCGCGCGCTTCCCCACGCTGCGGGTGGCGCCGGTCGAAGGGTGGCGCATCAGCCCGGCGCTCGCGATGGCGCACACGCTCCAGGAATCGAGCTTCCGCAGCCGCGCGATCAGCCCCGCGGGCGCCGTCGGGCTGATGCAGGTGCGCCCGATCGCGGCGTCGGACATGGGCCGCGCGTCGGGTCGTGATGCGCTGACCGATCCGGCGACCAACCTTTCGTACGGCCAAGGCTATATCGAGCAGCTGCGCGACAGCGGCTTCACCGGCGGGCTGCTGCCCAAGGTGATCGCCGCCTATAATGCGGGCCCGACGCCGGTGACCCGCTGGAACGCAGAGGTGCGCGACGGTGGCGACCCGCTGCTGTGGATCGAATCGCTCCCCTATTGGGAGACGCGCGCCTACGTTGGAATCGTGCTGCGCAACCTGTGGGTGTACGAAAGCGCGATGAACGTGCCCGGCACCAGCCGACTGGAGCTCGCCTCGGGTCGGTGGGCGCGCGTTCCGACCGCGCCGACTCGCCTCGCGCAGCGCTGATGTCGGCGGCGGAAGTGGTCCGCCGCGCTTGACTTCGCCCTCCCCTGCCCGGACGCTTGTCGCCGGCATCGGGGGAGGAGCGGAATGGCCATCACGCTTTACGATTATCCGCGCGCACCGAGCCCCCGTCGCGCCCGCATCCTCCTCGCCGAGAAGGGCATCGCCCACAGCACGGTGGTCGTCGACCTAGCCGCAGGCGAGCAGCGCGAGGCGGCGTTCGCGCGGATCAACCCGCGTCTCACCGTCCCCGCGCTGACGCTCGACGATGGTACGACGCTGACCGACAACGCCGCGATCATCGCCTGGGCCGAGGCTGCGCATCCCGAGCCGCCAATGCTCGGCCGCACGCCGCTTGAGAAGGCGGACGTCGCGAGCTGGAACCATCAGCTCGAATTCGAAGCGTTCGGCGCAATTGCGGAGGCGATGCGCAACAGCGCCGCCGCGATGAAGGACCGCGCGCTGCCCGGCCCCGACGACTATCCGCAAATCCCTGAACTCGCCGTGCGTGGCCGCGCGCGGCTGTCGCAATTTCTCGACCGCTTCGACCGCCACCTCGACGGTCGAGAGTTCGTCGCGACGGATGCCTTTACCGTCGCCGACATTACCGCGGTCGTCGCAATCGACTTCGCGCGCGTCGTCGGGGTAAAGCCGGTGGAGACGCATCCCGCGATCCGCGCCTGGCGCGAACGCCTTGCCTCCCGCCCCAGCCTTTCGCTCTAATTCGGAACCTACGCCCATGAAGACCCGCTCCGCGGTCGCCTTTGCTCCCAAGCAGCCCCTGGAAATCGTCGAGGTCGACCTCGAAGGCCCGCGCGCCGGCGAGGTGCTGGTGGAGATCATGGCCACCGGCATCTGTCACACTGACAGCTACACGCTCGACGGGCTCGACAGCGAAGGCCGCTTTCCGGTGATCCTCGGTCACGAAGGCGCGGGCGTGGTGCGCGAGGTCGGCGCGGGCGTCACCAGCGTCGTGCCCGGCGATCACGTCATCCCGCTTTACACCCCCGAATGCCGCCAGTGTAAGTCGTGCCTCAGCGGGAAGACGAACCTCTGCACCGCGATCCGCGCGACGCAGGGTCTAGGGGTGATGCCCGACGGCACCAGCCGTTTCTCCTATCGGGGGGAGATGCTGCACCATTATATGGGATGCTCAACCTTCTCGAACTTCACCGTTCTGCCGGAGATCGCGGTCGCGAAAATCGACCCGGCCGCGCCGTTCGACAAGGCCTGCTACATCGGCTGCGGGGTGACCACCGGGGTCGGCGCGGTCGTCAACACCGCCAAGGTCGAACCGGGTGCCAATGTCGTCGTGTTCGGGCTTGGCGGGATCGGGCTCAACGTCATCCAGGGCGCCAAGCTGGTGGGTGCCGGTCGCATCGTCGGGGTCGACATCAACCCCGCGCGTGAGGAGTGGGGCCGCCGCTTCGGCATGACCGACTTCGTGAACCCGCGTGAGGTCGGCGACGTGGTCGCGCACCTCGTCGCGTTGCTCGACGGGGGTGCGGACTACAGCTTCGACTGCACCGGCAACACCGACGTCATGCGCCAGGCGCTCGAATGCTGCCACCGCGGCTGGGGGACGAGTGTGATCATCGGCGTCGCAGAGGCGGGCAAGGAGATCGCGACGAGGCCGTTCCAGCTCGTCACCGGGCGCAACTGGCGCGGGACTGCGTTCGGCGGCGCCAAGGGGCGGACCGATGTGCCGAAGATCGTCGAATGGTATCTCACTGGCAAGATCGAGATCGACCCGATGATCACCCACGTCATGCCGCTCGAGGAGATCAACCGCGCGTTCGACCTGATGCATGCGGGCGAAAGCATCCGCAGCGTCGTTGTCTATTGACGATCCCGCCGCGGATGCGCTCCTCTGTCCGTCACCACGGCCGAAAGGCTAGCATCATCGCTGCTGGTCGATCGCTAATGCTTCGCATCAGCCGAAACGTTAACTTATCGCCTGAACTTAGCCTCGCCTTTCGCAACATTTGTTAGTTTTAGGCCCTCAGGCCGCAATGGGAGTGCGTGAATGTACAGCCACATGATGGTCGGTTCGAACGACCTCGATCGCTCGAAAAAATTTTACGACGCCGTGTTCAAGGCGATTGGCGGTCGTGAAGGCATCGTCGATCCCAAGGGGCGACTGATGTATCTCCACAATGGCAATGCGTTTCTGGTGACCAAGCCGATCGACGGTCAGCCCGCGACGGCTGCCAATGGTGCAACGATCGGCTTTGCAATGGACGGCCCCGAGCAGGCCGACGCGTGGCACAAGGCTGGCCTCGAAGCCGGCGGCAGCGCGTGTGAAGATCCGCCCGGCGTGCGCGAAAACTCGGGCATGAACATGTATCTTGCCTACCTGCGCGATCCCGACGGGAACAAGCTCTGCGCGCTGCACCGCATGTGACGAGCGCGGGGTGGGATGGATCGCAGCCCTCAGCCGCGCCCCAGCCCGCCCCACGCACCTCGTCGCCCCGGACTTGATCCGGGGCCGGGCTCTCAATCCAACCTAGCAAAGCCAGCCCAGTCCCGGATCAGGTCCGGGCCGCCGAGGCGGTGTTTTGCCCACAAGAAAAAGGCCGCGCCCCAATCGGGAGCGCGGCCTGTTTCGAGCCGATGAAGCTGACGATCAGCCCTTCTTGAGGCTGAGCCCACCGAAGCGCTTGTTGAACTTGGCGACCTGACCGCCCGCGTCGAGCAGGCGCTGGTTGCCACCGGTCCACGCCGGGTGCGCGCTGGGGTCGATGTCGAGCTGAAGCGTGTCGCCTTCCTTGCCCCAGGTGGAGCGCGTCTCGAACACGGTGCCGTCGGTCAGCTGCACCTTGATCATGTGGTAGTCGGGGTGAAGGTCCTGCTTCATCTCAAATTCCTACGAAAAGCGGCTGGTTTCCGACCAGCCAAGGTTGGCCGCGCGCATAGCGGCGGAACGAGGCACGGGCAAGGGCTAGCGGGCACGACGCTCTGACCAAGCCGGGCCTTCCGGCCTGATCGAGCCAACGGTGCGGTTGGGTTCGTCACTCAGGGAAAGCCGAGAAGCCTCAACCTCCCCGATCCGAAACCGTCACCCCGGACTTGATCCGCGGTCCCCAGCCAGCGGCGCGGCATGGACGGCAGCGCCTCCCACACCGATCGTGACAAATTTGGGGCCGCCTAGGCCGGAGGATCCGCAATCATGGCGGTAAAGCGGGCCTCGGCCGCAACCTGCCCGTCGATCTCAGCCCGCCCAGAGAATTTGCACACCGCGCGCTTGGCCTGGACGATCTCGGCGTGGAGGTGGAGCAGCACGCCCGGCTCCACCGGCTTGCGAAACTTCGCATCCTCGATCGCCATGAAATAGACGAGCTTGCCGGCATCGGCGAGGCCCATGCTTTCGATGGCGAGCACCCCCGCCGCCTGCGCCAGCGCCTCGACGATGAGGACGCCCGGCATGATTGGCCGGCCCGGGAAGTGGCCTGCGAAGAAGGGCTCGTTGATGCTGACTGCCTTCACCGCGTGGATGCGCTGGTTCGGGACGATCTCCACCACCCGGTCGACGAGCAGCATCGGATAACGGTGCGGGAGCAGCGCCATCACGCGCCGCACGTCGCACGCGCTATCCGATGCCGTCGTCCTCGTCACGATCAGCGCGTCTGCGGCTGCTGGGCGGGAGCAGTTGCGGGCGCCTGCGGCTGAGTGCCCTGCGCACGCTGCTGCATCAGCGCACCGGGACGATAGCCCTGCGGCACCGCGATCGACACGGTCGGAACCAGACGATTGAGCTCTGCGGTGATCGCCGTGGTCACGTCGGCGCTCGGCGCGACATAGAACACTGCCTCGTTGGAAACGATGGCGCCCAGGCCGCGGGCGGTCGCGACTGCCTGCACCGCTTCGCTGAGACGCAGCGACACCTGCTCGCGCGCATAGGCGTTGGCGAGTTCGAACGGCTGGCTCAGCCGCGCCAGCTCCTGCTGCGCCGCGTTCGCGCGGGTCTGGTATGCCTGTCCGGCAGCCTGGAGCGCGGCTTCGTTGCGCGGCGTGCGGGCCTGCTCCTGCTGCACCCGCTGACCGAGCGCGTTGACTTCGGTCTGCAGCGCCTGCGCGCGGGTCTGGTGCTGCTGGATCTGCGTCGCATAGGTCGTGCGGATCTGCGTCACCGCACCCTGGTAGGCGGTCGAACCGGCGACCGCCGCTTCCAGATTGGCGACGCCGACGCCGGTCTGAGCGGCAGCCGGACGGCTCTGCGCCAGCGAAGCGGCGGGAACGATGAGCGCGGCGGCGGCGATGCCGACAGCCGCGAGGCGAAGATGCTTGGAGATGATCATCAGAACTGCGTTCCTACGTTGAAGCTGAAAGTCTTGGTGTCGTCGCCCGGCTGCTTGAGCACGGCGTAGGCGAAATCGATGCGGAAGGGCCCGAACGGCGAACGCCAGTTCACCCCGGCGCCGATCGACAGACGCGGGCTCGGCGTGTTGCCGAGGAATTGTTCGTCGAACGGGCGGATGCCGGAGAAGCCGGTGGGGCACGTTGCGAACTCACCGCTCGGCGTGCCGTTGACGACCGTCTGCGTCCCGAACTGCGTCGCACCCGTCGACTGGTTGCGGCACAGCGTCTTGTAGTTGCCGTCGGTGTCGAGGAACCGCGCGAGCGTCGTCAGCTGCGGCGTCGCCACGCTCCACACCGAACCGACGTCGACGTAGATCGACGGGCGCAGGCCCAGCTCGCGCGCGCCCGAACCGAGCGGGATGTCGAGCTCAAGTCGCCCGTGGTAGTAGGCGCGGCCACCCAAGGCGTCGTCGATTGCCCGCTCGCGGTCGCGATTGACGACCGGCGAGGCCGGGTTGGTGAGATCGACGTCGGTGTAGCGCACCACCCGCGGACCGACCCCGCGAATGTCGAAACCACGCAGCTGCGGCTCGCCAAGCTGGAATCGGTCGGTCAGCCGCACCGCGTCCGACCCGGCGGGCACGCCGTTGCTGCCGAACGGGTGGATGTACCCGCCGTCCGCATAAGCCGACAACACGAAGCGACCGCCGAGTCCAAAGTGCTTCGACGCCTGGACCGACGTGCGCAGGTAGCTGACGTCGCCGCCGAGGCCGGCGAAGTCCTGGCTCAGCACCAGCGACTGCCCGCGCGTCGGGCGGATGCGGTTGTCGCGGTCGTCGTAGACCAGCGAGTAGCCGAGCAGCGACGTCGTCCGCCGCCCGATCGCCTCACACAGGTAGCGACCAGCGATCAGCGGATCGCACTGACCGTTGAAATAATAAGTGTTCCGGTCGAGCGACACATTGTCGAAGTTGAGCGTGTAGTTGCCCACCATCGACAGATATTCGCTCAACAGCACCCCGACCCGCACCGTGCCGCCGGTCGTGGTCTGCTGGAAGGTGGTCTGGCGCGAGTTGTTGAGGAAGTTGAAGCTGTTGAGGTCGCGCAGATAGACTTGCGCGCTCAGCGAAATGTTGCGGTCGAACAGGTAAGGTTCGGTGAAGCCGAGCTCGAGCGCCTTGGTGAAGCTCGAATAGTTGACCGATGCCGACAGCGTTTGCCCCAGCCCGCGGAAATTGCGCTGGCGGATCGAGCCCTGCAGAACGAAGCTCTCGATCGAGGAGAAGCCTGCCGACAGCGACAGCTCACCCGTCGCCTTGTCCTCGACGTTGGCGTTGAGCACGACGCGGTCGGGCGCCGAGCCCGGCTGCTGCTCGATCTCGAAGTTCTCCTGGAAGTACCCGAGCGAATTGATGCGATCCTGCGTGCGGCGCACGGCGAAGCTGTTGAACGCGTCGCCTTCGTTCAGGCGGAATTCGCGGCGGACGACCTTGTCCTGCGTCAGCGTGTTACCGTTGACGTTGATCGCTTCAACATACACCCGCGGGGTCTCGTTCACCTCGAAGGTGATCGCCATCGTCCGGTTTTCGCGGTCGCGATTGTAGGTCGGGCGGATGTCGGCGAACGCGTAGCCGAGCAGGCCAGCGGTCTGGCTGAGGCTCTCGATCGTATCTTCAACGAGCTTCGCGTTGTAAAAATCGCCTTCCCGCATCGGCAGCAGTCGCTGAAGCGCTTCGGGTGTGAAATCGCGCAGCTGGCTTTCGACGCGCACGGGGCCGAAGCGATAGCGCTCGCCTTCCTCCACCACATAGGTGATGATGAAGTCCTGACGATCGCTGGTCTGCTCCGCCACCGCGGAGACGACGCGGAAATCCGCGTAGCCCTGGGTGAGATAGAATTGCCGCAACTTCTGCTGGTCGTAGGCGAGCCGGTCGGGATCGTAGGTCGTGTTGCCCGACAGGATCGACGTCAGCCGACGCTCGCGCGTCGCCATCTCGTCCTTGAGCGCGCCATCGGAGAACGCCTCGTTGCCGATGATGTTGATCTGGCGAACCCGGCTGCGCGGCCCCTCGCTGATCTCATACACGATGTCGACGCGGTTCTGGTCGAGCCGGACCAGCTGCGGTTCGACCGTAGCGGCGAAGCGACCCTGGCGCTTGTAGAGCTCGATTATGCGCGCGACGTCGGCGCGGACACGGCTGCGGGTGTAGATCTGCCGCGGCGCGAGGCGCAGTTCGGGGCGGATCTTGTCGTCCTTTAGGCGGCTATTCCCCTCGAGGATGATGCGGTTGATGACCGGGTTCTCAGTGACCTGAATCGTCAGCTGACCATCGTTGTCGGTGATCTGGAAGTCCGCGAACAGCTCCGTCTCCGCGAGCTTGCGCAGCGCCGCGTCCAGCGTCGCGCGGCTATACGCCTGCCCGACGCGCAAGTCTGCGTAGGCGCGCACCGTATCGGGTTCGAGCCGCTGGTTGCCGACGACGGTGATCGACCGGATCGTCTGCGCAGCCGCCACCGCTGCGACGGGAGCGGTCGGCGTCGGCTGGGCGGGCTGCGCGGCGGTCGTCGGAGCGGGCGCGGCGGTCTGCGCCAGGCTGCCACTCAGCAGAAGTGCGGTCGCAAGGGCCAGGACGGGAGTGGTGCGGTGGACGTTCGGCATGGGGCCTCCTGTGGGGCAGGGGGAGAGGGAAAGCGGTCGAAACCCGGAGCAAGGCCAGAACGGACTCTGGCACGTTGCGGGCGCGGACGGATGTGTCCAGAACGGCACACGCCCGACCAGCCCGCAAGTAAGTCAATGAGAGGCCGGGCGCGTGGGAACCCCGTGAGAATTCATGACTTCTCAACGGTCCACGGGGCAGCCGGGGCAGTGTGTGACAGTAGAAGCATGGCGAAGCAGAAA
>CAKZIN010000084.1 GCA_936933955.1 uncultured Sphingopyxis sp.
CCGGCGTCGATGTGCGCCATGATGCCGAAGTTACGGTATTTCTCGAGCGGATGGCTGCGGGCCATGATCTGTCTCCGAGGGAGGGAGGCGGGGAGTAAGGCCGGCGGCGGGTTGCCCCGCCGCCGATGCTGTTACCAGCGGTAGTGCGAGAAGGCGCGGTTCGCTTCCGCCATGCGGTGCGTGTCTTCGCGCTTCTTGACGGCGTTGCCGCGGTTGTTCGAGGCGTCCATCAGCTCTCCCGACAGGCGCGCGGCCATCGTCGGTTCGCTGCGCTTGCGCGACGCGTCGATCAGCCAGCGGATCGCGAGCGCCTGGGCGCGCTCGTGGCGCACCTCGACCGGCACCTGGTAGGTTGCACCGCCGACGCGGCGGCTGCGGACTTCGATGCCCGGCTTCACGTTGTTGAGCGCGTCGTGGAACACGCCGAGCGGCTCGCGCTTCGCGCGCTGCTCGACGGTGTCGAGAGCGCCATAGACGATCGCTTCGGCGACCGACTTTTTACCATCGTACATGATCGAGTTCATGAACTTGGTCAGCACCTCATCACCGAAACGGGGATCGGGCAGGACTTCGCGGCGTTCGGGACGACGACGACGGGCCATGGGTAATTCCTTCGTTCGCTGGAGCGCCGCACTCGGTTCGTCGGGCGGCGGGCAGCGGTAAGACCAATGTCAGCGGCGCGCTGGACAAGCCGCGCACCGCACGCGATCACTTCGGACGCTTGGCGCCGTACTTCGAACGCGACTGCTTGCGATCCTTCACGCCCTGCGTGTCGAGCACGCCGCGCAGCACGTGATAGCGCACGCCCGGAAGGTCGCGCACACGACCGCCGCGGATCAGCACCACGCTGTGCTCCTGCAGGTTGTGGCCCTCACCGGGAATGTAGGTGATCACCTCACGGCTGTTGGTGAGGCGGACCTTGGCGACCTTGCGAAGCGCCGAGTTCGGCTTCTTCGGGGTCGTCGTGTACACGCGGGTGCACACGCCACGCTTCTGCGGGTTGGCCTCCATCGCGGGGACCTTGGACTTGGTCTTCTGCAGCTCGCGACCCTTGCGGACGAGCTGGTTGATCGTAGGCATGAAGTCTTCACCTTGAGTCTGGTTACTCTGCCCAAGCGCGGTCACCGGCATCGCGTCGGCGAGGTCTAACCCCGACAAGCGCAAAGACTCCGGCAGGCATCCCGACAGGGCGCCCCGGAGCCATGACGATCCCGGCTTGAACAGTGTTCAGGCGTATGTGTCGCCCGTGTCGGAGCATCGCCCCGGACTCGGACGAGCGGGCCTGTAGGCGAATGGCCGCGTCGGGTCAATGCGGGCGCCCCCCATCAGGAGGGCGTTTTCAGAACCCCAGCGCAAGTCGCACGGCTGCACCAAGATCGTCGCGCGCGTCGCTGCGGTGATCCGGGTTGGTGCGCCAATACCCCCCCAGCGACACGCTTCCGGCGCGTGCGACGGGCACGCTCCACACCGCTTCGGCGATGCGTTCGCGGCGTTCCGGCGCCAGGTTCAATGCCACATCGCCCATCGTCGGGCTGAGCGTCGCATAATCGTAGGCGACGGGGAGGTTCATCGTCAGCGCGCCGCGTGTCACGGCGAGCGGCTGGCCGAAACGCAGCGCAACCCGGTCCCCGCGAGCGGCGATGTCGGCGCCGCTCAAAGTGACGCTCCATGCCTGCGAGCGGATCATGTTCGCACCGCTGGCGAGGCTGCCGCGACCCGCGCGCGTCACGCCTTCGCGCCAGTCGCCGTCGATGCGCCATCCGCGCGCGAGGGTCATCCCCGCGCTCGCATCGACGAACAAACTCGTCGCGCCGGTGGTGACGAGGCCGGGCAACAGCCGCGCACCCAGAAGCGTGTCGCGCTCGGTCAGCAGCGAACCGCCGGCGTGGAGGTCGACCGGGCCGACCGCGCGATCATAACGCACGCGCGCGAGCCCGTAGCGATAATCGCCAGCGAACGCAGCAAAGCGCCCCTGCCTGCCCGCGCTTAGCAGCGGATCGATGCGGCCTTGCTCGATGCTGGCGGTCCACGCCCCATGCGTGCCATAGCGGCGCAGCCCGCCCGAAAGCTCCGCTCTTGCGCCGATGCGGTCGAGCGCTTCGGCGTTCCCGGCGAGGAGAAATGGCGCCGGCGTTGCTCGTCCAACGGGTGCGAACAGCCCCTCGCCGGAGCGAGCAAAGCCCAGCGCCACCGCGGTGTTCGGCGACAGGCGACTGATGACACCCCCCGCGAGCGCCCGCGCGCTCCGCTGTTGTTGCGGTGCGAGCGTCAGCGGCGAGACGTCGGCGAGCACCCCCTCGCGGAACGAGAAGGACACCGCCGTCGCGCCCACGCTCGCCCCGACCTGGCGCGCGGGCTCCATCAGCGCGGCTGCGAGGCGCGGGCGCAGCGGCGCGGCGCTGTGCATCTTGGCGAGGTCCACTGCGTAAGCGCGGCCATAGCCGTCGAGCACGACCGTCTGCGCGACGCCGCGCGTGGTCGCGTCGCCGGTGACCCCGGAGCCCATTCCCGCGAGCCGATCGAGCGGCAGCGCGCTCGTCCCGCCCGCGAGCGTGGTGGTGCCCGTAGGCGCAAAGGCGCGCGCGATGTCGAGGATGCCGCGGCCGTAAGTCGCATCCGTCCCCGCCGCCCCAGCCTCCCGCGCGCTCGTCAGAAGCAGCTCGACGATCTGACGGCCGGTGAGGTTGGGGAACGCCTGGGCCAACAGCGCCGCCGCGCCCGAAATTTGCGGCGCGGCAAAGGATGTGCCGTTGAGGAGGTAAACGTAGGTGCCGGTGCTGTCGGTCGTGGTGCGGATGGTTCCGTTCTCAAAATCGCAGCACACGCGACGGCCGAGCGCAGACAGATATTGGTTGGCGTAGGAGCCGGCCCGATTGGAGAACGGCGCGATGAGGCCGGTATCGTCTACCGCTCCGGCGATAATGACCAGCCCCGAGCCTGCACTCGCGATGCTCGACGCGAACGGGTCGGGCTGGTAGGGGTCGATGCCCGATGCGGTGCTGTCCCCGTCGTTGCCGGCGGAGACGGCGACGACGATCCCCGCCGCCGCCGCGCGCTGGATCGCGGCGAGTACCGAGCTGCCCGCGGTGCCGCCGCCGAGCGAGATGTTCACCACCCGCGCCCGCTGAGCCACCGCAAGGTCGATGCCTGCGGCGATCGCGCTGTCGGGAAAGCGGCACGCGCTCTCCTCGGTGGTGCTCGTCGTCGAGCAGCTGCCTGGGCGGTCCGCGCGCATGGCAAGCAGCGTCGCGTCGAAAGCGATGCCCATCGTGTCGCGATTGTTGCGCGCGCCGAGCAGCACCTGCGCGACGTTGGTGCCGTGGCCGTCGCCGCCCGCCTCGTCATAGCCACGACCCGAACCGGTCACGTCGGTCGAGGCTGGATGGAAACGCCCGAGGAATTCGGGACTATCCGCATCGAACCCCGAATCGATCACCCCGACGACGACCCCCGCCCCGGTCGCACCGCGCGTCCAGGCGCTGACCGCGTTGTGGAACGCCGGGCCGTCGGAGTCGCGATACTCGCGGGTGGTTGTGAACACCTCCGGCGGGGTGGTGGTGGGTGTCGGCGTCGGTGTGGGCGTTGGGGTCGGGGTCGGGGTCGGCGTCGGAGTCGGTGTGGGCGCGGGAGTGCTGGTCGGCGGTGGCGGCAAGGTCGCAACGCCGCCACTGCCGCCGCAACCGCTCAGCATTATCGCGCCACCTGCGCAGCTTACCGTCAGCAACGCCCTCAACCTGCGCATCGCTACCCATCCTTTCGACGTGTCCGCTCCGATAGAGCGCGAACACGCTTTCCGAAGCGTGAATTATCCGTCCCCCGCTTTCGCTTAGGGGCGCGAGGGGGCAAAGGCCGGCGCGATGTTACACGAATCCCTCAGCGCCGAAATGCCCGTGACGCATGCGCCGGGTCGCGCGCACGCAACCCTGGCGCAGGTCGACTGCTGGCTGTTCGACCTCGACAACACGCTCTACTCGCCGGAGATCGGCCTGTTCGCCGAGGTCGACCTGCGCATGGGGGCGTACATCATGCGATTGCTCGACTGCGATGCGGTCGAGGCGAGGCGCGTGCAAAAGCTCTATTTTCACGATCATGGCACGACGCTCGCCGGCCTGATGCGGCACCATGCGATCGACCCGGAAGAGTTTCTTGCCGACGTGCATGCGGTGCACATGGATAAGCTCACGCCCGATCCCGAACTGCGCAGCCTGATCGAGCGGCTTTCGGGCGACAAGCACATCTTTACCAACGCCAACCGGGCCTATGCCGAGGAGGTGCTCGACCGTCGCGGGCTCGGCGGGCTGTTCGGCGTCATCGTCGACATCACGGCTTGCAGCTACATCCCCAAGCCCGAGCCGGGCGCCTATGCCACGCTCACGCGGATGATCGACGGCTTCGACCCGCGTCGCGCCTGCCTGTTCGACGACATGAGTCGCAATCTCGCGCCGGCACACGCGCTCGGGATGACGACGGTGTGGCTCGCCAACGGGTCTGAGAGCGGCGAGCGCGGTCACGACCCAGCGCACACCGACCACAACGCGAGCGACCTGCGCCCCTGGCTGGAGCGCGTCGTCCCCGCCCTCGAAAGGAACCATCGCTAATGTCCGACCTCACCCAGCTGGAGCGCATCATCACCGCGGCCTGGGAGGATCGCGCGGGCCTGTCGCCCGCCACACGCGGGGAGGTCCGTAACGCGGTCGAAGCGACGCTCGGCGCGCTCGACGATGGCACGCTGCGCGTGGCGGAGCCGGTCGGCGAGGGCGCGGGCCCCGACCAGTGGCGCGTCAATCAATGGGCGAAGCAGGCGGTGCTGCTGTCGTTCCGGCTGAACGACAATGTCGTGATCGAAGCCGCGAGCACGGGCGCTCACGCCGCCCCCGGGCCGTGGTATGACAAGGTGCCGTCCAAGTTCGCGGGCTGGGATGCGGGGCGTTTTGCAGCGTCGGGCGTGCGCGTGGTGCCGGGCGCATTCGCCCGCCGCGGCGCCTTCATCGGTCGCGACACGGTGCTGATGCCGAGCTTCGTCAACATCGGCGCGCATGTCGGGCCGGGGACGATGGTCGACACCTGGGCGACCGTCGGCAGCTGCGCGCAGATCGGCGCCAACGTCCATCTGTCGGGCGGGGTCGGCATTGGCGGCGTGCTCGAGCCGTTGCAGGCGGCGCCCGTGATCATCGAGGACGAGTGCTTCATCGGCGCACGATCCGAAGTGGTCGAAGGCGTGCATGTCGAACGCGGCGCGGTGCTGGCGATGGGCGTGTTCCTCTCCTCCACCACCAAGATCGTCGACCGCGAGACGGGCGAGATCATCGTCGGGCGCGTCCCCGCCTACAGCGTCGTCGTGCCCGGCGCGCTCCCCGGTCGCCCGCTGGCGGATGGGAGCGCGGGGCCGTCGCTCGCCTGCGCGGTGATCGTCAAGCGCGTCGATGCGCAGACCCGCGCCAAGACCGCCATCAACGATCTGCTGCGCACCTGACTCTATGCCGCCGCGATGAAATCGTTGCACGGGTAACCTTAGCTGGTAACGGAGCGGGGCAACGTGCATGGGTGGCGCAAGCGTAATAGCGCTTTGCGACCGGCGCAGCGGGAGACGGGGAAAAAATGAGGGAAGCCGCGCTCGGCTGGCTGCGCTGTGGCGCAAGCGCGTCAGCGCTGCTCCTCGCCACTGGCGCGTCGGCGCAAGCGAGCGTTGCGGCCCAGCCGGCAACGTCCTCCGCGCCCCCTGCCCCGCCGGCCGCCGCTAACGTCACCCGCGGCGCAGCCGCGACGCAGACCTTCACGCCTGCTGACTTCGAACGCTACGCCCCCCGCAGCGCGCTCGACATGGTGCGGCAGATTCCGGACTTTCGCATCACCGAGTCGAGCGACGCCCGCGGCCTTGGGCAGGCGAGCCAGAACGTCCTCATCAACGGACAGCGGATTGCGGGCAAGGACGAGGATGCGCAGAGCGTGCTGGGCCGCATCGCCGCGCGCGCCGTGTCGCGGATCGAAGTGGTGGACGGGGCGACGCTGTCGATCCCCGGTCTCACCGGGCGCGTCGCGAATGTCGTGACCATCCCGTCGGGCCTCAGTGGCCAGTTCCGCCTCACGACTGAGGCGCGCCCTGCGCTCGGTCTCGCGACGCCGGGAGGGAACGTCTCGCTTTCCGGTCGGCTCGGCGAGAACGACGTGTCGTTTAGCGTTTCGAATGAGAGCAGCCTGCGCGGTGGAGCGTCGGTACAGCGGTTGAGGCAGCCGAACGGCGGTGTGATTTACGATCGCGACGAGTTCGCACGCTTCGATCACCAGACGCCGAAGATCGCCGGCTCGCTTTCGCGCGCTTGGGGTGACGGTAGCCTCCTCAACCTCGCGCTGTCCGGTCATTATTTTATTGAACGCACGCGTATTGACGGGAGTGCGGATTTCCCTGCGTTCGAGCCGCCGTTCGACGACGTCTTCACCGGCACATATGACGGCTGGTCGATCGAAGCGAGCGGTGACTACGCCTTCTCCGTCGGCGACGGCGCCACGCTCAAACTGATCGCGCTACAGCGACTGAGCGACGGCACCGGCGAGGACCGGTTCAGCTACCTCTATCGCTTGCCGACGGCGACGACCCGGGGCAGCGCGGTGCAGTTCGGCGATTTCGACGGTGAAAGCGTGGTGCGCGCCGAATTGACCACCGCCGCCGACGCCGACGCGTGGACCTTTGCGGTGGAGGGCGCGTATAATTTCCTCGACCGTGCGACGTCCTTCGGCATGATTTCGGGTAGCGCTCCGGTCAATTTCAAGCCGCTCCCCGGGGGGACAGTCTTCGTCGATGAATGGCGCGCCGAGGCGAGCGCCAGCCGTCGCTTCTCGCTGACCGCCAACCTAACGTTGCAGGCGACGCTGGCGGGCGAGATCAGCCGTCTGCGCCTCGCCAGGCGCTCCACCCGGCAGTTTCTGCGTCCCAAGGGCAAGCTGGCGCTGGCCTGGACGCCGAGTTCGCGCTGGACGGTCAATGTTGCGCTCGAACGTCGCGTCGGCCAGCTCAGCTTCGGCGATTTCGCGGCGCAGCTCAACGTCCAGCAAGGCGCGCAGCTCGGCAGCAACGAGGAGCTGGTTCCGGCGCAAAGCTGGTTCGGGGAGGTGCTGGCCACACGCACGCTGGGCGCGGCCGGATCGCTGACGCTCGGCGCACGCTACGAAGCGATCAGCGACATCGTCGACTATATTCCGATCGGTCCCAGGCTCGCCGCCGTAGGCAATATCGCGAGCGCCCGGCGCGCGGCGCTGCTCGCCCGGGGTACGTTCAATCTCGACGGGCTGGGCATTACAGGCGGGCGCGTCACCGCCGATCTCGAGTTCGCGGACAGTTCGGTCCGCGATCCACTGCTTGGCGAACTGCGCCCGATCAGCGGCGATCGTATCGTTCAAGCGCTGATCGACTTCCGCCACGATGTTTCCGGGACGCCGCTTGCGTGGGGCACATCGCTGTTCATCAATCACGAGGCCCCGAGCTTTCGGCCGGACCAGGTCTATCTGTCGCGGCGAACCAAACCGGTCATCAGCGCCTTCATCGAGCATAAGGACGTGCTCGGTCTCACCGTTCGCGCGACGTTGCGCAACCTGCTCGGATCGCGCGACGCCATCAGCCGCGACGTGTTCGCGCCGCGCCGCGACGTCGCGCTCGACTTCACCGAGCGGCAGGAGCGGCGCATTTCCCCTTTCGTGATTTTGAGCGTAAGCGGAAGCTTCTAGCGCTCCGAAAGATAGTAGCGGTCGGTCGCCCGCAACGCATCATCGAGCTGATAGACGATCGGCTGCCCGGTCGGAATTTCCAGGCTGGCGATGTCGGCGTCGCTGATGCCGGAGAGGTGCTTGACCAGCGCGCGCAGGCTGTTGCCGTGCGCGGAGATCATCACCCGCTCCCCGCCACGCAGCGCAGGCGCGATGTCGCTCTCCCAATATGGAAGCACGCGGGCGATCGTGTCTTTCAGGCTCTCTGTCTGGGGGATCGCCACGTCGGCGTAGCGCCGATCGCGTGAAAGGTCATATTCCGAGCCCGCATCGAGCGGCGGCGGCGGAATGTCGAAACTGCGACGCCA